>JBAUOM010000111.1:0-2033 GCA_049579765.1 Xanthobacteraceae bacterium | reverse complement strand
GCGGCGAGCCCGTCGGCCTTGACCACGATCGGCGCGCCCCGCGCGCGCACGTGGTCCTTGGCCGGCGCGGCGGCGGTGAAGCGCGCATAGGCGGCGGTGGGAATGGCGTTCGCGCGGCAGAGGTCCTTGGTGAAGCCCTTGGAGCCTTCGAGCTGCGCCGCGGCCCGGCTCGGGCCGAACGCCTTGATGCCGGCGGCGCCAAGATCGTCGACGATGCCGGCACAGAGCGGCGCCTCCGGCCCGATCACCACGAGATCGATCTCGTGCGCCCTGCAGAAACGGATCACCGCCGCGTGGTCGGCGACATCGAGCGCGACCACGTCGCATTCGCGGGCGATGCCGGCATTGCCCGGCGCGCAGACGAGCCGCTCCACCAGCGGGCTCGCCGCGATCTTCCAGGCGAGCGCGTGCTCACGCCCGCCGGAGCCGAGGAGGAGGATTTTCATGCCGGTGCCGCCGGAGCGCTGGGACGGTTTTCCGCGGGTGGTGTAGCATGCCGCGACCTTGTCGCAAGATCAGCGCGCGGAGGACACGCCACCATGGACATCAAGCCGCTGGGCTCCCAGCCCTCACGCCGGACGCCGGCGGACTATTTCACCGGGACGGTATGGCAGGACCCCATCATCGAGGCGCCGGCGCCGGCGCGCATCCGCGGCGCCTGGGTGAGATTCGAGCCGCGCGCCCGCACCGCTTGGCACACCCACCCGCTCGGCCAGACCCTGCACGTGGTGTCGGGCGTCGGCCGGGTGGCGCTCTGGGGCGGCCCGGTGCGCGAGATCCGCGCCGGCGACACGGTGTGGATCGCGCCCGGGGAAAAGCACTGGCACGGTGCTGCCCCCGACTCCAACATGGTGCACTTGGCGCTGCAGGAGCATCTCGACGGCACCCATGTGACCTGGCTCGAGAAGGTCACCGACGAGCAGTACGACGCCAAGGCCGGCGGCTAGCCGTTACCGCGCGGAGCGAAGATCTGCGGGGTGAGCATTGCGCCCTCCTCCCGCTTGCGCTTGCAGATGCTGCGAGCGCAATGCCTACGCGTTCCATCCGCGTGGGCAAAATCGCTCGCGAAAACAGTGCGGGAATCGCCAGGTCCGGACCGGCGATCTTGCCCACGCCACGGCGTCGCGAGTTGACGCCGCGCCGAGATGGTGATTCACCAACCCCATGAACGAGCCGGCGCGCGCCAATATCCCGGAATGGACCGTCTCGGAGCTCTCGGCGGCGCTGCGCAAGACGGTCGAGGACGCCTACGGCTACGTGCGCGTGCGCGGGGAAATCTCCGGCTATCGCGGGCCACACGCCTCGGGCCACGCCTATTTCGCGCTCAAGGACCAGGGCGCCAAGATCGAGGCGGTGATCTGGCGGACCGCGTTCGGCCGCATGCGCCTCAAGCCCGAGGAAGGGCTCGAGGTCGTCGTCACCGGGCGGCTGACGACGTATCCCGGCAAGTCGACCTACCAGATCGTGATCGAGACGCTCGAGCCCGCCGGGCTCGGCGCCCTCATGGCGCTGGTGGAAGAGCGCAAGCGCAGGCTCGCCGCCGAGGGCCTGTTCGACGCCGCCCGCAAGCAACTCCTGCCCTATCTGCCGGAGCTGATCGGCGTCGTCACCTCGCCCACCGGCGCCGTCATCCGCGACATCCTGCATCGCCTCGCCGACCGCTTTCCGCGCCACGTGCTGGTGTGGCCGGTGCGGGTACAGGGTGACGGCTCCGCCGAGGAGGTCGCCGCCGCCATCCGCGGCTTCAACGCGCTGGCGTCCGACGGGCCGATCCGCCGGCCCGACCTCCTCATCGTCGCGCGCGGCGGCGGCTCACTCGAGGATCTGTGGTCGTTCAACGAGGAGATCGTCGTGCGGGCGGCGGCGGAGAGCCTGATCCCGCTGATCGCGGCGGTCGGGCACGAGACCGACGTGACGCTCATCGACTTCGCCGCCGACGTGCGCGCGCCGACGCCCACTGCCGCCGCCGAGCGGGCGGTGCCGGTGCGCCTCGATCTCGTCGGACGGCTCGACGGCCTGACGCGGCGCTCGCT
>JBAUOM010000110.1:0-6480 GCA_049579765.1 Xanthobacteraceae bacterium | reverse complement strand
GCTTGCGGCAGCTCCAGCGACTCGATCACCGCGATGGTGGAGCGGATGTAGCCCCTGCCCTTCTCCTTGTCGAACGGACAGTCCGAAGCGAACAGCACGTGATCGGCCCCGAAGAACGAGAGTCCGCAGATCGTCGGCGCGCGGGCGCCGGCGAGCGCGGTGTCGCCGTAGAAGCCCTTGAAATAGTCGAAGGGCCGCTTCTTCAGCTTCTTCAAGATGAGCGAATAGTCCTCGTCCGACGTGCGCGCGCCGAGCTGATCCCAGCTGTGGGCGACGCGGCCCTCGAAATACGGAATGATGCCGCCGAGATGATGCGTGATCACCTTCAGATCCGGGAAGCGGTCCATGATGCCCGAGAACACCAGCCGCGCGAGCGCGGCGCCGGTCTCGAACGGCCAGCCGATCACGCTGCAGATCTCGTATTTCGAAACCGTCTCGGAGCGGTAGTCCGCCATCTCGCGCGTGCGGATCGGGTGCAGCAGGATCGGCCTGCCCGACTTCTCGATGATCTCGTAGATCGGCAGGAACGCCTCCTGGTCGATCGGCGCGCCGTCGACATTGGTGTGAAGCTGGATCGCGTTCGCGCCGTTCGCCAGCGCGCGCTCGGCCTCCTTGGCCGCCGCCGTGGGCGCGTTCATCGGCAGCGAGGCGGCGTAGCCGACGAAATGGTCGGGATGCCTCGCCACCAACTCGGCCAGCCCGTCATTGCCCACACGCGCCCATTCCGGCGAATCTTCCGGCCCGGCGAGCCGGTCGATCGCCGGCATGCCGAGGCAGATGACCTGGCTGTAGTCGGGAAAGGACTCGACGACGCGCAGCCGCTCCTCGACGTCGTAGAGCGCAGGAATTCCCCGCATGCGTTTGCCGAGATCCTTCTGTCCCGCCGGCGATTGCAGCAGCAACTCGTAAATGCGCTTGGGAAAGAAATGATTGAACGCATCGATGTAGCGCATTGCGATCTCCTGCTCCCGTCGACGGCGCACCGGCGTTTTGCACCGCGATCCGATTGTGTCGCCCGCGCGGCTGTTTGTATACTCGCGGCAACCGGCGGGATAAACCTTTGGTCGCGACAATACCGCCGGGCAGGGAGGTCACCTCATGAAACGCTGGCTTGCCGGTCTCATCGTGCTGCTGAGCCCGTCGGCGTTCGCGCAACAGGCGCCGGAAATTCCCTACGACTCGGTTGCCAATCTCCTGAAGCTTCCGCCGGACATGCATCTCGGCGAGGCCGCGGGCGTCGCCGTCAACTCCAAAGGCCATATCTTCGTCTACTCGCGCGGGGGCTCGAGCCGCGGCCCGGCCTACGGCAATACGGCCGCGCAAATTCTCGAGTTCGACCGCGACGGCTCCTTCCTGCGCGAGATCGGCAAGAACCTCTACGCCTGGGCCTATGCCCACACCGTGCGCGTCGACAAGGACGACAACATCTGGGCGACCGACAAGGGCTCGGACATGGTGGTGAAGTTCAATCCGGAAGGCCGCGTGGAGATGGTGTTCGGACGCAAGTCGGAAGCCTCCGATCGCGAGGCCCATGCGTGGGAGCGCAACGCCAATCCGCCGCTCCCGCACGTCGACGGCCGCTTCCGCCAACCCACCGACGTCACCTGGGACCCGCAGGGCAACATCTATATCAGCGACGGCTACGTGAATGCACGCGTCGCCAAGTACAACAAGAACGGCGAATGGCTGAAGTCCTGGGGCAAGCATGGCAAGGGTCCCGGCGAGTTCAACCTCGTGCACAGCATCGCCGCCGACGCGCAGGGCCTGATCTATGTCGGCGACCGCAACAACCGGCGCATCCAGGTGTTCGACGGCGACGGCGACCTCAAGCGCGAGATCAAGATCGACGTGCCGTTCGACGAGAACGCGAAGCCGGCGATCGGCAACAAGCCGGACCTCACCAATTATCTGCAGGCCGGCGGCAGCTTCACGCCCGGCGCGCCGTGGGCGCTTTGCATCACGCCCGGACCCAACCAGGTGCTCTACAGCTCCGATTCCTATCCGGGGCGCGTCTACAAGCTCAGCCTTGACGGCAAGGTGCTGGGCTATCTGGGCAACTCGGGCAAGCAGCCCAAGCAGTTCGGATGGATCCACGAGATCGCCTGCCCGTCCGAGAACGAGCTCTACGTCGCCGAGATCCTGAACTGGCGCGTGCAGAAGCTCATTTTGCGGCCGGAGCAGCAGAAGGCGGCGGTGGAGCAGCGGTGAGATCAGCAGGTGCTCTCAACACAGCAAAGCTGTCGTCCCCGCGTAAGCCGGGACCCATAACCAGCAGCCTCTGGAATATGGGTCCCCGCGTTCGCGGGGACGACAGCGGAGTGCTTCTCTCCGGCGCTTGATGCTCTCCTTCACCGCGACGGGCCGATGATGGTGCGCTGATAGAGGTCCTGCCACTTGCGGGCCTGATCGGGCGCCACCGCCGGATCGATGATCTTGAGCTGGCTGCGGTCGACGAGCGTCTCGGTCTTCCGGCTCGCGGTCGTGAACTGGCGGCCGGCCAGGATCTGCTGGCCCTCCCCGATGAGGAAGTCGAAGAACAGCACCGCCGCGTTCGGATGCGGGGCATTGCGCGCGAGCGCTTCGCCGGTTGCGCGCGCGACCGCCGGCGGAATCACGAACCAATCGATAGGCGCGCCCTTGCGCTTTGCCTGCTCGGCCAGGAAACCGTAGACCGTAAGCGCGAGCGGCACCTCGCCGGCGACGACCAGGTTGGTGAGCTGGCTGTGGCCCTTGCGCACGGACATGCCGTTCGCGGCGACGATCTCCCGGAAGGCCCGCAGCCCGGCCGCCTCGCCCACGCCTTGCGCTTCGCCGATCTCCGCGACCACGCGAGCGAACCAGTCGGAATCCTCCGCCTCGATGCCGAGCCTGCCCTTCCACTCCGGCTTGACGAGGTCGCGATAGCTGCGGGGCAGGTCGCCCTTGCGGATGAGATTGGTGTTGTAGGCCTGGACGATGGTGTTGAGATAGACCGCCGCCCATTGCCGGTGCGGCGCGATCGCCACGGGAACGAGGTCGCCGAGATGGGGCGATTTCACCTCTTGCAGCAGGTTCTCGCGATAAAGCGGCTCGAGCGCCGAGCTCGAGCTGGCCATGACATCGACCTCGAAGCGGCGGACCTTGGCGTCGCCGACGACGCGTTGCAGGAAGCGCTCCGAATCCGCGCGCCAGGCCTTGACCTTGACGCCGTATTTCTTGTCGAAGGCCGCGACCAGAACGGCAATGTCGTCCGTCGGCATCGACGCGTAAAAGGTCAGCTCCTTCTCCTGCTTGGCGCCTTCGAGCAGCCGCTGCTCGCGGTCGGGACCCTGGTAAGTCGCGATCTCGGCGACGCCGTTCGTCTGCGCGGGCGCGGGGCGCGGGAGCACCGCCGCGGCGAGCAGGACCGCCGCCAGCACCGGCAGGCTTCGGCACGGATTGCATTGCAGTCGCATGCGGCTCCGCTCCCCGGTTGGTGATGCCCGTAAACCATGGCACAATTTTGCGCCCCGTGTCAGTCGGACCGGCGCCGGAAAAGCGACAGCGAGGCCACGAATGAAGATCGTGAAGCTCGAGGATTTCCATGCCGATGGCGGCTGGGACACCTATTCGTTCCTGAAGATCACCACCGACGAGGGCGTCACCGGCTGGTCCGAGTTCAACGAGAGCCGCCGTCGGGGAATGGCCGCGGTGATCCACGGCCTCGGCGCCGCGCTGATCGGAGAGGATCCGCGGGCCGTCGCGCGCATCGAGGCGGCGCTCTACGCCCAGACCCGTTCGACCGCCGGCGGGCTCACGTCGCACGCCATCGCCGCGATCGTGAACGCCTGCCTCGACATCAAGGGCAAGGCGCTCGGGGTTCCGGTCCATGAGCTCATCGGCGGCGCCGTGCGCGAGCGGATGCCGGTCTATTGGTCGCGTTGCGGGGTGTTGCGCGCGCGCTGCGCCGAGCTGTTCGACGGCAAGGTGATCGACCGGCCGGCGGTGCGCACGCTCGACGATCTCAAGGCCGCCGCGCGTGAGGCGCGTGAGCGCGGCTTCAAGGCGCTCAAGACCAACCTGCTGCTGTTCGACGCCAAGGGCGGGCGGCAATTCGCCCCGGGCATGACCGGCGCCGGCGTTGGCCATCCCGAGCTCAACCTCACCGACGACATCCTCGAGGCGCTGGTCGCGCAGCTCTCCGCGCTGCGCGAAGGCGCGGGGCCGGGCGTGCGCCTCCTGCTCGACCTCAATTTCAACTACAAGCCCGAAGGGCTGCGGCGCATCGCCAAGGCGGTCGAGCCGTTCAACCTGCTCTGGCTCGAGATGGACATGTTCGAAGCGAAGGCGCTGAACCTGATCCGGCAATCGACGACCACGCCGATCGGCTCGCTCGAGACCATTCTCGGTCGCCGCAATCTGAAGTCCTATCTCGAGAGCCATTCGGTCGACGTCGCCATCATCGACGCGCAATGGAACGGACTGGTGGAGGCGAGCAAGATGGCGGTGATGGCCGACGCCTACGAGGTCAACGTCGCCTCGCACAATTTCAACGGGCCGCTCGCCAATGTGATGAGCGCGCATTTCTGCGCGGCGATCCCGAACTTCCGCATCATGGAATTCGACGTCGACGAGGTGCCGTGGAAAGCCAAACTTCTCACCAGGCCCTACGTGATCGAGAACGGCGAATTCCTGCTTCCCGCCGGCGCCGGCTGGGGCACCGCCGTCAACGAGGCGGTGATCCACGCGCACCCCGCGAAGCTGTGATCGGGTCGCGAGGACACAAGGCTCATGGACCAGAGCGAGATCGACGCCATCCGCGCCCTGCTGAGCTCCAAGCCGCGGCCGGTCGGATGGGCGCAACGGCGCGAGCGGATCGACGAGGTCGGCGCGTTCCGGCCGGTGGCCGAGGACGTGAAGCTCGAGGCGGTCGATCTCGAGGGCGTGCCCGGCGAGTGGTCGATCGCGCCGGGCAGCGATGCCGCCCGCGTCCTGTTGTTCTTCCACGGCGGCGGCTTCTGCTCGGGTTCGCTGCGCAGCCACCGCCGCATGGTGACCGAGGCGGGCCGGGCCGCGGGAGTGCGGACGCTGGCGGTCGGCTATCGGCTGGCGCCCGAACATCCCTTCCCGGCCGCGCTCGACGACGCGCTGGCGGCATGGCGCTGGCTGCGCAAGCACGGAATTGCCGCCGCGCAGATCGCCGTCGGCGGCGACAGCGCGGGCGGCGGGCTCAGCGTCGCGCTGATCGACCGCTTGCGCGACGGCAAGGAGCAGCTTCCGGGCTGCGCCTGGCTGGTGTCGCCCTGGACCGACCTCACGATGTCGGGCGCGAGCCTCGCGACCAAGGACGCGGTCGATCCGATCATTCACAAGGTCTATCTCGACGAGCTGGCCGACGCTTATCTTCCCGCCGGAACGAACCGGAAGGACCCGCAGGTCTCCGTGCTCTACGCCGACTTGCGCGGCCTGCCGCCGACCTTGATCCAGGTGGGATCGGCCGAGACCCTGCTCGACGACGCCGTGCGCTTCGCGGCCGCGGCGGGCGCCGCCGAGGTGGCGGTGACGCTCGAGATCTGGCCGCACATGATCCACGCTTGGCCCTTGTGGAACGCGCAGCTCGAAGACGGCCGGCGCGCGCTCGCGAGCGCAGGCGCGTTCATGCGCCGCCATCTCTGAGCTGGCGTTGGAGCGCGCGTCTTCTCCTAAAGCTGGACCGGCGTGCCCATGAAGTCGCGCTTGCCGAGCTCGATGCCGCACTGGCGCAGGATGTCGTAGGCGGTGGTGCAGTGGAAATAGAAATTCGGCAGCGCGTTGTTGAGGAGGAGCGACTGGCCGGTGAACTCGCGCACCGCTCCGCTCGGGAAGGTGATCTTGATCTCCTTGCCCTCGCTGCCGTCGATCTGCGCCGGCTTGAGGCCCTTGAGGAAGTCGACGGTCTTGGCGATGCGCTCCTTGAGCTCGGGAATCGTCGCCTCGGCATTGGAGAAGCTCGGCAGCTCGGCCCCGGCGAGCCGCCCGCAGGCATTGACCGCGTGGTCGGTCGCCGCCCGCACCTGCCGCAGGAGCGGAAACATGTCGGGCGCGAGCCGCGTGTTGAGCAGCACCGAGGGATCGACTTTCTTGGCCTCGGCGAAGGCCGCCGCCTTGTCGAGCACGGCGGAGAGGCTGGTGAGGAACTGCACGAAGATGGGAACCGAGGTCTGGTACATCGAGATCGTCATGACGGTCATCCTTGCGTCGTCGTTGGCTGAAGATGGGAGTGGGCGCGAACATTAACCGGCTTCTCCGCCGTCCGAAAGCAGCGCGCCGGCGAGCGAGTAGCCCGGATGGAGCGCAAGCGAAATCCGGGATTCTCTCCGCGCGGGACAATCGCCCCGCATTCCGCTTCGCTCCATGCGGGCTACGGGTCACGAATTCGCTCCGGCCGAAAGCAGCGCGCCGGCGAGCAGCGCGGCCTCGGCACGGCCGCGCAGGTCCGACCGGCGGTCGAGCCCCATGCGGGCAAGGCACTCGCCCAGCTCC
>JBAUOM010000109.1:0-5327 GCA_049579765.1 Xanthobacteraceae bacterium | reverse complement strand
GATCGGCGCGCGGGCGGTGCGCGCCACCGACGGCGGTCGCCTGCCGCTGACGCTCGCAGGTGCGCGCGATCCTGTCCCGATCGTCTATCGCACGCCGGTGCCTTCCGCCCAGATCAAGTCGGCGGTGTTGCTCGCCGCCCTGGCCGCGCCGGGCGAAACGACCGTCATCGAAAGCGAAGCCAGCCGCGACCACACCGAGCGGCTGCTAGGGCACTTCGGCGCTCAGGTCAGGATCGAGGTCGAGGGGGCCGATGGCCGCAGGATCACCCTCAAGGGTGAGCCCGAGCTCGTCCCGGCGCCGGTCGTCGTCCCCGCCGACCCGTCCTCGGCGGCCTTCCCGCTGGTCGCGGCGGCGATCGTTCCGGGCTCGGAGGTCATCCTCACCGACGTCATGACCAATTCGCTGCGCACCGGATTGATCGCGACCTTGCGCGACATGGGCGCCGATATCGAGACGCTCGAGCTGCGCGGCGACGGCGGCGAAGAGATGGCGGATTTCCGTGTGCGGGCGCGGGCCTTGCGCGGGGTCGAGGTGCCGGCAGCGCGCGCGCCGTCGATGATCGACGAATATCCGGTGCTGGCGGTGGCGGCGAGCTTCGCCGAGGGCACCACGGTGATGCGCGGGCTCAAGGAACTGCGCGTAAAGGAATCCGACCGGCTCGTGGCGGTCGCCGATGGTCTCAAGGCAAACGGCGTCGCGGTCGAGATCGACGGCGATGATCTCATCGTGCATGGCAGCGGGCGGGCTCCCGGCGGCGGTACGGTGTCGACCCACATGGATCACCGCATCGCCATGGCGTTTCTGGTCATGGGGCTGGCGAGCGATCAGCCGGTGCGGGTCGACGACGCTAGGTTCATCGCGACCAGCTTCCCCGGCTTCGCGCCCATGATGGGCGCGCTGGGGGCCGATTTTTCATGATCATTGCCATCGACGGGCCGGCGGCCTCCGGCAAGGGGACGCTGGGCAAGCGGCTCGCCGCGCATTACGGCCTGCGGCATCTTGATACCGGCCTGATCTACCGCGCGGTGGCGAAGGCGGTCCTCGACGCCGGCCATTCGCCCGCCGATCGTGCCCGCGCGCTGACGGCGGCCGGGGCGCTCGATCCCGGCAGCTTCGACGAGCCGGCGCTCAAGCGCCAGGCGATCGGCGAGGCCGCTTCGCTGATTTCGGCCATCCCCGAGGTTCGCGCGGCGCTCCTCGCATTTCAACGCAATTTCGGACGGAGGTTGCCCGGCGCCGTGCTCGACGGCCGCGACATCGGGACCGTGATCTTTCCCGATGCGGACGTGAAGATCTTCGTCACCGCCAGTGCCGAGGCCCGCGCGCGCCGGCGCGCCGCCGAACTGGGGGGCGTGGGTAACAGCGCGAGCGAGGCCGACGTGCTGGCCGATATCCGGCGCCGGGACGAGCGCGATACGGGCCGCGCGGTGGCGCCCCTGAAAGCGGCGCCGGACGCGCACTTGCTCGACACCACGCATTTGGATATAGACGCCGCATTCCGGGCCGCCGTCGACATTGTCGAAGCCGTCCGAGCAGGCCGGAAGTGCGGCTGACCGTGCTTCCGTCGTTGGAGGATGAGCCTGCTTCGCCCGCTTCCCGGACGGCGCGCCGGATCTGAACCACCGTTTCGATGCGCTGGGTCATCGGGCCGGGTTGCTGGCACGCAGGTAAGCTTGCGCCGCCCGCGTCACCCGGTTCGCCGCCGGTTGCCGAAGGTCCACGGGACGTTCGGCTCACGCGCCCGGGACGCCAGCAATCGCCATCCGGCATCAACCGCTACCGAGGAGAGTTCATGGCCACCGCCACCAGTTCCGCTGCACCGTCGCGTGAAGATTTCGCGGCAATGCTCGAAGAATCCTTCGCCCAGGGCAGTCCGCAGGAGGGCGCCGTCGTCAAGGGAACCGTAGTCGGGATCGAGAAGGATCTGGCCGTCATCGACGTCGGAGCCAAGACCGAGGGACGCGTCGCGTTGCGCGAATTCGCAGGACCGGGCCGGGCGGCGGAGATCAAGGTCGGCGACACGGTCGAGGTTTATCTCGAGCGGGTGGAGAACGCCCTGGGCGAAGCCGTCCTCTCCAGGGACAAGGCGCGGCGCGAGGAGAGCTGGGGCAAGCTGGAAAAGGCCTTCAACAGCAACGAAAAGGTCCAGGGCGTCATCTTCAATCAGGTCAAGGGCGGCTTTACCGTCGATCTCGACGGGGCGGTGGCGTTCCTGCCGCGCAGTCAGGTCGATATCCGGCCGATCCGCGACGTGTCGCCGCTGATGAACCAGCCCCAGCCCTTCCAAATCCTGAAGATGGACCGCCGCCGCGGCAACATCGTGGTCTCGCGCCGCACCGTGCTTGAAGAGACGCGCGCCGAGCAGCGCCAGGAGCTGGTGCAGAATCTCGAAGAGGGTCAGGTCATCGACGGCGTGGTCAAGAACATCACCGATTACGGCGCGTTCGTCGATCTCGGCGGCATCGACGGCCTCCTGCACGTCACCGACATCGCATGGCGACGCGTCAATCATCCGACCGAGGTGCTCAATATCGGCCAGCAGGTGAAGGTCAAGATCATCAAGATCAACCACGAGACCCATCGCATCTCGCTCGGCATGAAGCAGCTGCAGGACGATCCCTGGCAAGGCATCGAGGCGAAGTATCCGGTCGGGACGCGCTTCAAGGGCCGCGTCACCAACATCACCGACTATGGGGCATTCGTGGAGCTCGAGCCCGGCATCGAAGGCCTCATCCACGTCTCCGAGATGTCATGGACCAAGAAGAACGTGCATCCCGGCAAGATCGTCTCCACCTCGCAAGAGGTGGACGTGCAGATCCTCGAGGTCGATCCGGTGAAGCGCCGCATCTCGCTCGGCCTCAAGCAGACCATGCGCAATCCGTGGGAGGTCTTCGTCGAGAAATATCCGCCTGGGACGACGATCGAGGGCGAAGTCAAGAACAAGACCGAGTTCGGGCTGTTCCTCGGTCTCGACGGCGACGTCGACGGCATGGTCCACCTCTCCGACCTCGACTGGAAGCGGCCGGGCGAGCAGGTGATCGAGGAGTACAAGAAAGGCGACAGGGTCAAGGCCAAGGTGCTCGACGTCGATGTCGAGAAGGAGCGCATCTCGCTCGGGATCAAGCAGCTCGAGGGCGACCCCATGGACACGGCCGGCGACCTCAAGAAGGGCTCGGTCGTCACCTGCGAAGTGATCGAGGTGAAGGAGGCCGGGATCGAGGTCAAGATCGTCGGCAGCGATCTCACCACTTTCATCAAGCGCTCGGAGCTGGCACGCGATCGCGGCGAGCAGCGGCCGGAGCGTTTCGCGGTCGGACAGAAGGTCGACGCCCGCATCATCCAGTTCGATCGCCGCGCCCACAAGGTGCAAGTCTCGATCAAGGCGCTCGAGGTGGCGGAAGAGAAGGAGGCGATCGCCCAATACGGTTCCTCCGATTCCGGCGCGACGCTCGGCGACATTCTCGGTACCGCGCTCAAGCGTGCAACGGAGAAGCCGGCCGAGAAAAAGGAGTAGCGCGGGCGTGGCTTGGAGCGCGCCCGTCAAAGACGGCGCGCTCGCAGGCTCGTGGCGCCGCAGGCAACCCGATACGGGTGCGCGCGATGTTGGGTTGCTGCCCCGCGGCAAGAAATCGCAGCCACGCCGGTTGCGCCAACCCAAAGTCCGGGCGGCGCGCTGCGCCCATGAAGTCAAGCGAGCCGATGCGGTTGCGCGCGCAGTTGCCACAATTGCGACGGCTTCCTGCGTGTCATTGACCAAGGCTGCGGACGGCGGCACTCTCGCGTCCGACCCCGTCAGGAGATGAGCCATGTCGCTCGATGCCGATACCATCGTCGATCGCCGCCGGATGCGGCGCAAGCTCACCTTCTGGCGCGTGTTCGCGATCCTCCTCGCCATTTGCGCCGTTGTTGCGATCGGAGCCGCGTTGCGCCTGCCCGGCACCGGTGTGCTGACGGGGCAGCCGGGCGGATCGATCGCACGCATCAGCATCAACGGCCTCATCCGCAATGACCAGGAACGGGTCGAGGCGCTGGAGCGCCTCGGAAAGTCGCGCGCTCGGGCGGTGATCGTGCATGTCAACAGTCCCGGCGGCACGACATCCGGCTCCGAGGAGCTGCACGACTCCTTGATGCGGCTCAAGGAGAAGAAGCCGCTCGTCGTCGTGGTCGACGGGTTGGCGGCGTCGGGCGGCTACATCACTGCGCTGGCGGCCGATCACATCATCGCGTTGGAAACTTCGCTGGTCGGCTCGATCGGAGTGCTGTTTCAATATCCCAACGTGGCCGATCTCTTGAAGACGCTCGGCATCAGGATCGAGGAAATCAAGTCGTCGCCGCTCAAGGCGGCCCCAAACGGTTTCGAGCCGACCTCGCCCGAGGCGCGCGCCGCCGTCGAGTCGATCGTGTCGGACGCCTATGCGTGGTTCAAGAGCATGGTCAAAGCGCGCCGTCACCTCGACGATGCAACCTTGGAGCGGGTAACAGACGGCCGCGTCTTCACCGGACGCCAGGGCCTCGCGCTCAAGCTGGTCGACGAGATCGGCGACGAGAAGACCGCGCTCGCCTGGCTGGCAAAGGAGAAGAAGATCGATCCGAACACGCCGGTGCGGGACTATCGCTTGCGCGCCCGGTTCGGCGACCTGCCGTTCCTGCACACGGCCGTGATGGCGACCCTCGACGCGGCGGGGCTCGGCTCGCTCGCGCGGCGTTTCGAGGAATGGGGCGCGGTGCAGTCGATCGAGCGCCTCAACCTTGACGGACTCTTGGCCCTTTGGCACCCTCCGACCGCGAATTAGTGGTGGAGCGGTTGTCCGCTCAGCTTTCGGGACGGCAGCAGCGATGATCAAATCCGAGCTCGTGCAGCGCATCTCGTCGCAGAACCCGCATCTTTACCAGCGCGACGTCGAGAACATCGTCAACGCCATCTTGGGCGAGATCGTTGCGGCGATGGCGCGTGGCGACCGCGTCGAGCTGCGCGGATTCGGGGCGTTCTCCGTCAAGAATCGCCCGGCCCGCACCGGACGCAATCCGCGCACCGGCGCCCACGTCTCCGTAGAGAAGAAAGCGGTGCCGTTTTTCAAGACTGGGAAGGAAATGCGCGAGCGGCTCAACCGCCAGGACGCCTAGAGTCCGGTCGCGCGAAGTTTGTCATGGCCCGCAAGATCGTCACGGTGCTGATCCTTGTCCCGCTCGCCATCGTGGTCATCGCCTTGGCGGTGGCGAACCGTCAGCCCGTCCTCGTCTCCTTCGATCCTTTCGATCAGATTCATCCCGCCATGGCTCGCGCGCTGCCGCTCTACCAGCTGATGCTGCTGCTGCTGATCGGCGG
>JBAUOM010000108.1:0-9666 GCA_049579765.1 Xanthobacteraceae bacterium | reverse complement strand
GGCCTCGACCGTGCGGCTGTTCCTGTTCTGACACCGGCGAACGCGCATGCGCGGGCCGCGGAGGTCCGCGCATGTCATATTGTCCCGCGCTCGCGGCGCGCTCGCGGCGCCCACGCGGCGCCGGCATGTGCACCGCCTTGCACATCGCATGGTAAGAATTCCCCGCCGGCGACCCGTCGCCGGCGGCGGTTGACATTGGTTCCCTTTATGTTCCTTATGGTGCCGGCCCATTTCGAGCACCGATGCCGGTCTTCACGCCTCATCAGGACGCTGCCCTGGTCGCAGCCGCGAACTGGCTGAAATCCGCGCACGGAAGCGCGTCGGTGTTCCGTCTGTTCGGCTATGCCGGAACGGGCAAGACGACGCTCGCCAAGCATCTCGCCGAAGGGGTGGACGGCAAGGTCCTGTTCGCCGCCTTTACCGGCAAGGCAGCCTGTGTGATGCGCAGCAAAGGGTGCCGCGGGGCGTCGACGATCCACCGCCTGATCTACAAGCCGCAAGACCAGAACGAAGAGGCCCCGACCTTTGAGCTTTGGAACAAGGCGCCGGCGTCGGCTGCGAAGCTGATCATCGTCGACGAATGCTCGATGGTCGACGCCGAGCTCGCCCGTGACCTGATGTCGTTCGAGGTGCCGCTCCTGGTGCTCGGCGATCCCGCGCAATTGCCGCCTATCCAGGGCGGCGGCTTCTTCACCGATGCCGAGCCCGACGCCATGCTCACGGAGGTGCACCGGCAGGCGCGGGACAACCCCATCGTCCGCCTGTCCATGGACATCCGCGCCGGCAAGCCGTTGGGGCGCGGGCAATACGGCGACACCCAGGTCGTGTCGCGCCTCGATCTGGATCCGAAGCGGGTGATCGGCGCCGATCAGGTGCTGGTCGGCCGCAATGCCACGCGGCGCGCCTACAACTTGCGCCTGCGCGAGCGGCGCGGCTTCCAGGGCGCGCTACCGGTGGTCGGAGACAAGCTCGTCTGCCTGCGCAACAATCGGCGCAAGGGTCTGTTCAACGGCGGGCTCTGGGTGGTCAAGCAGCGACCGAAGCCGCGGCGGAAAATCCTGCGCATGCAGCTCAAGCCCGACGAGGATTTGGGCGACGGCGCGGGCGACGACACCGTCAAGGTTGCGGTGCGCCCGGAATGCTTCACCGGGCGGATCGAGGAGCTCGAGTGGCTCGAGCGCAAGCCCTACGACGAATTCGACTTCGGCTACGTGCTCACCGTCCACAAGGCGCAAGGTTCGCAATGGGACGACGTTGTGCTGTTCGACGAATCCGAGGCGTTCCGTGAGAATCGCGACCGCTGGCTCTATACCGGCGTGACCAGGGCGGCGAAGCGGCTCACCGTCGTGGTGTGAGCGGCAACGAGCGGATTCGCGCCCGACCCGCGCGTGCGTCGAGGGTCCGCATTCCGAAGCCGGCGATTACTGGCCGTCGCTTTCGCCGGGAGGCCGGGAAGCGGGCATCCCCTCGACCTCGCGCACCGGAGTCTCCGGGATCAGGCCGCCGCGTCGGCGGGCGAAGGTTTCCTTGCCGCTCTGCTCCCATTGGCCGGCCACCGCACGCCGGGCGTAGACGTCCCAGCTCTCCGACCAATCCCCGAGCGAATAGCCGTGCCACGGCGGCTGCGGCGCCAGGGTAGGCAGCTGCAGCTCCTGCCAGATCGCGCGCGCGCGTTCCATGAAGGCGCGCGCCGGCAAGGCGAGCGGCGGCGCCGAATGTTTCAGCGTCGCGTCGATGAGGATGCTGGAGTCTTCGCCGCGCGGCCCGGATTTGGGACCGTGCCCGGCCGCCCGATGGGGGGTGATCAGCGCGTCCTCGACCGGATTGGAACGGTACGCGAGCGACCAGAACACCGCGTCGGTATTGGTCGGATCGATATCATCGCTCACCGCGATGCAGATCTTACCGCAATCGGCGAGCAGGGTCGCGGCTCCATGCAGCCCGCGCCAGACCTCGGTGCGAGCCGTGCCCTGCGCGTATTGCACGAAGATGACCTTACGTAAATTGGAGAGCGGCTCGTGCAACACCACGCGGCGTACGCCCCTGACCGCCAGCCGTTCCCGCAAATACGCGAGGAACAAGGGCTCCATCGCCACCTTCTTGAGCACGCTCGACTCGCTCGGCGTCACCTGGCTGATGATGGACGCGAAGATCGGCGTCCGCCGGTGCGTGATCGCGGTCACGTGCATGGACAGATTGAAGTCCTCGAGCGCGACGTGGCCGTGGCTTTCGCCGAACGGGCCTTCGGGCTCGAGCAGATCGGGCTCGATCATTCCTTCGATGACGATCTCGGCGTCGGCGGGCACGTCGAGATCGACGGTGAGCGCTCGCGCCGTGCGTATCGGCGCGCCGGCAAGGCCGCCGGCGACCGCCATTTCGTCGAGGTCGACCGGGAGCTTCATGCCGCCGGTGAACATGGCGACCGGCGCGCAGCCGATGACGATGGCGCATGGCATCGGCTCGCCCCGCGCATGGTGCTTCTGCCAGTGCAGGTAGCCGCCGGCGCCGCCGATGCGCGAGGCCATGCGCACCCCGAGCCGGTCGGCCGCTTTCAGCGCCGCGCGATAGGTGCCCATGTTCTGGATGCCGGTGTCGGGATCACGCGTGACGCACAGGGTGGCGGTGAGGTAGGGCGCGGCATCGAAACCCGGCGTCGAGATCGGCACCGGCAAGGCCGCCAGCCCCTTGCCCGCGCCGCGCAGCTCGTCGCCTTTGATCACGACCTCCTGGCACGCCGGCGAGGACACGGCGACCGGCGGGATCGGGTCGGCGATCGCGCGCGTCCACAGCGCCTCGATCGCCTCCACCGGCCGGCCCATGCCGACCGCGTAAATCTGCGGCGAGGCCGCGAGCGCCCCGACCGCGACCGGAATGTCGTAGCGGCGGCCCACGCTGTCGACGACGTTGGTGAACAGGAACGCGCGCCGTTGATCCTCGGCGAGCCCGCCCTGGAACTGCCAACGCACCAACGGATGCAGCTCGGTGTCCTTGTTGATCGCACGATCGATGCGCACGAGCAGACCCCGCTCCTCGAGCAGAGCGAGGTGGGATCGGAAATCGAGCGGCGGCCCCGCGGACGGCGGCTGAGATCGGTGCGCCTCCGCGCTGACATCGAGCATCTGGCAAACCTCAATAGACGACGATCGCAGCCGTGATTCCAGGTCGACGGCAACGGCCCCCGGATCCATAACCACAGAACGGTGCGCTTTGAAAGGTGCTGCCGTCTCCCCGCCGCGGTGATCGTCCACCGCGGCTCTCGCCCAGACCGAGCGCGCGGTCGCGGCGCCATGATGATGGGAGCGAGCGTGTCGCACCCGATCGCCGATTTGCGCCAATTGCAATGCGACGCATTGAGTATATCGTCGCTCGCCGCGTTGCGCTGTTCCGGGACATCTGGCCATGGGGGCGAAGCATTTTGGCGCGCGGGTCGCGCGCCTCGAAGATCGGGCGCTGCTCACCGGGCGGGGCCGCTTCGTCGACGACGTCAAGCTTGCCGGCGTCCTGCACGCGTGCTTCGTGCGCAGTCCGCATGCGCACGCCAGGATGGGCGGCATCGACGCGGCGGCGGCGCGTGCCATGCCGGGCGTACATGCCGTCCTCACCGCCGATGATCTGCCGCCGCGGATGGCGATGAGCCAGATCCCGATGCTCGTGCCCAATCCCGCGATCGCCACGCCGCGCACGCAACTCGCGCTGGCGCGCCACGAAGTGTGCTATGTCGGGCAGACCATCGCCGTCGCAATCGCGGCCGACCGCTACCGGGCGGAGGACGCCGCCGCCGCGGTCAGCGTCGAGTTCGAGGCGCTGCCGGCGGTGAGCGACTGTCGCGACGCTGCGCAGGCGGGGGCTGCCTGCGCGCACAGCGATCTCGCCAGCAACATCGCCGCGGTCGTTCCCATCAGCTATGGCGATGTCGACGCCGCCTTCGCCGGCGCCGCGCACGTCTTCGAGGAGGAGTTGTTCGTGCATCGCGGCGGCGCGATGACGCTCGAGGGCCGCGCCGTGCTTGCCAGCCACGATGCGGCCGCCGACATGCTGACGGTCTGGTCGGCGACGCAGACGCCTCACCTCTGCCGGGGAACGCTCGCCGACCTGCTCGAGCGCGACCTCGAAACCATCCGAGTGATCGCTCCCCATGTCGGCGGCGGCTTCGGCACCAAAGCGCCGTTCTATGCCGAGGAGGCGGTGATTCCCGCCGCGGCGATGAAGCTCGGCCGTGCCGTCACATGGCAGGAGGACCGGCGCGAGCATTTTCTCTCCGCGACCCAGGAACGCGACCAGCTTTGGAAGGTCGCGATTGCGGTCGACGCGCACGGAAAAATCCTGGGCGTGCGCGGCAGCATGCTGCACGACACCGGGGCGTTCCTGCCGTGGGGCATCATCGCGCCGTACATCGCCGCGACGACGCTGCCCGGGCCCTATGTGGTGCCGGCCTATGCGCTGACGGCAAAGGTGGTACTCACCAATCGGGTACCGACCACGGTCGTGCGCGGCGCGGGCCGGCCCCAGGCGGTTTTCGCCATGGAGCGGCTGATGGACCGCGTGGCGCGCGAGCTCGCGCTCGACCGCGCCGAGCTGCGCTCGCGCAACATGATCCATCCCGAGCAGATGCCGTATTCTGTCGGATTGCTGTTTCGCGACGGCAAGCCGCTCGTCTATGCGAGCGGTGACTTCCCGAAAAGCCAGGCGAGCGCGCACGCGCTGTCCCGCTACGCCGGCTTTCACACGCGTCGGAACGAAGCGCGCGCCGAAGGGCGCTATCTCGGCATCGGGATCGCCAACTACGTGGAAGGCACCGGGCTCGGGCCGTTCGAAGGCGTCACCGTGCGGGTCCTTCCCAACGGCAAGGTCGCGGTCGCGACCGGCGCCACGGCGCAAGGGCAAGGCACGGGAACGGCGCTGGCGCAGATCGTGGCCGACCAGGTCGGCTGCCGGCTCGAGGATATCATCATGACCACGGGGGACACCGCGGCGATTTCGCAGGGCGTGGGCGCCTTCGCCAGCCGGCAGGCGATCAATGCCGGCTCGTCCGCGCTCATAGCCGGGGCAAGCGTGCGCAAGCGGATCGTCGCGCTCGCGGCACGCATCCTCGGCGTCGAGGAGCACGACATCGAGGTCGAGGACGGCCGTGCGGTGGCCCGCAGCGGCAATCGGCCCTCCGTGACGCTGGGCGAGCTGGCGCGCGCCGCGCAGGGAATGCCGGGCTTTTCCTTCCCGGCCGGGGAGGCGCCCGGCCTCGAGCACACCGCCTATTTCACGCCGCCGCAAGCCTCCTATTGCAACGGAACGCACGTCGCGGAGGTCGAGGTCGACCCGCACACGGGCGCGGTGACGCTGCTCGATTATACGGTCGCGCACGACAGCGGCACGATCATCAACCCGCTCATTGTCGACGGCCAGGTGCAGGGCGGCGTCGCCCACGGTATCGGCAACGCGCTGTTCGAGCGGATGAAGTATGACGCCGAAGCGCAGCCGCTGACGACGACCTTTCAGGATTACCTCATTCCCGCGGCGCCCGATGTGCCGCCCTGCCGGATCGAGCACGTGGAGACGCCCAACCCGCTCAACCCGCTCGGGGTCAAGGGCGCCGGCGAAGGCGGCACCATCCCCGCGCCGGCGGCGATCATCTCGGCGATCGAGGACGCGCTCTCGCCCTTCGGCGTGCGCTTTGCCGAGATGCCGTTGACGCCCGACCGTATCGTTCACGCGCTGCGCAGTGCAGGCGCTTACGACAAGCTCGCAAAGAAGGCGTAGGGCTGTCGTCAGCGCGACTTCGGCCGTAACGGGTCATCGCCCGGGCCGGTTCCTCGCGGTGCTTGTCCGGTGTTCGATTTTTCGTGAGTTGGCGCAGGACGCACCGCCGCGCTCGGACTATATGAATCCCGCAACGTGAAACTCTGGAGTGGAGGCACCCCATGCCGACGAACCCCGACAGGCCGCGCCTGCGCTCGCAATTGTGGTTCGACAACCCCGACAATCCCGGCATGACCTCCCTCTATCTCGAGCGCTACCTCAACTTCGGTCTGACCAGGGAGGAGTTGACGTCGGGCAAGCCGATCATCGGGATCGCGCAGACCGGCTCCGATCTTGCGCCCTGCAATCGCCATCATCTCGAGCTGGCCAAGCGCGTGCGCGAGGGCATCCGCGACGCCGGCGGCATCGCTTTCGAGTTCCCGATGCACCCGCTGCAGGAGACCGGCAAGCGTCCCACTGCGGCGCTCGATCGCAATCTCGCCTATCTCGGCCTGGTCGAGGTGCTGTTCGGCTATCCGCTCGACGGGGTCGTGCTCACCACCGGCTGCGACAAGACCACTCCGGCGGCGATCATGGCGGCGGCGACCGTGAACACGCCGGCCGTCGTGCTGTCCGGCGGGCCGATGCTCAACGGCTGGTGGAAGGGCGAGCGCGCCGGGTCCGGCACCGTAGTGTGGTGGGCGCGCCAGGAGCTTGCCGCCGGGCGCATGGACTACAGGGAATTCCTCGATATCGTCGCTTCGTCGGCGCCGTCGGTCGGCCATTGCAACACCATGGGCACCGCCTCGACCATGAACGCGCTGGCGGAAGCGCTGGGGCTGTCGCTGCCGGGCTGCGCCGCCATCCCGGCGCCTTACCGCGAGCGCGCGCAGATCGCCTACGAGACCGGCCGCCGCGCCGTCGAGATCGTGCACGAGGACCTCAAGCCGTCCGACATCCTCACCCGCGAAGCATTCGAAAACGCCATCGTGGTCTGCTCGGCGATCGGCGGCTCGACCAATGCGCCGATCCACATCAACGCCATTGCCCGGCACGTCGGCGTCGCCCTCACCATCCAGGATTGGGAAACAGTCGGCTACGACGTGCCCTTGCTCGTCAACATGCAGCCCGCCGGAAAATATCTCGGCGAGGAGTATTATCGCGCGGGTGGATTGCCGGCGGTGCTGCACGAGCTGCTCGCGGCCGGCCGCATCCATTCGCATGCCCGCACCATCACCGGCGGGACGATCGCCGAGAACGTCGGACGCGCGGCGGCGACGGACCGGGACGTGATCTGCGCGTATGACCGGCCGCTCAAGCAGCGTGCCGGTTTCAAGGTGTTGTCGGGAAATCTGTTCGACACAGCCATCATGAAGACGAGCGTGATCTCGGAGGAGTTCAGCACGCGCTACTTGTCCAATCCGGCCGACCCGAATGCCTTCGAAGGGCGCGTCGTAGTGTTCGAAGGCCCCGAGGACTACCACAGCCGCATCGACGATCCGTCGCTCGCGATCGACGAGAACACCATGCTGTTCATGCGCGGTGTCGGCCCGATCGGCTATCCCGGGTCGGCCGAGGTCGTGAACATGCAACCGCCGGCCGCGTTGATCAAGAAAGGCGTCACCTCGCTGCCTTGCATCGGGGACGGGCGGCAATCCGGAACCTCGGCCTCGCCGTCGATCGTCAATGCCTCGCCGGAGGCGGCGATGGGCGGCGGCCTCGCCCTGCTCGAGACCGGCGACCGGGTCCGCATCGACCTCAACACCGGCAGCGCGAACATCTTGATCCCCGACGCCGAGCTCGCGCGGCGGCGCGCCGCGCTGGAGCAGCACGGCGGCTACAAATATCCCGCGAGCCAGACGCCGTGGCAGGAGATTCAGCGCGGCATGGTGGAGCAGCTTGCCGACGGCATGGTGCTCGCGCCGGCGGTGAAATATCATCGCGTCGCGCAGAAGAGCATACCCCGGGACAACCATTGATCCGCCCCCGCCGGCTTGGCGTGCGCCATGTCGGAAGCTTCCGTTCGGAACCGGGCGCAGGGCGGACGCGTCGGCGTGAACCAAACCGGCCCGGCTCCCGTTACCCGCCGGCAGCGCAGAGGACAAGGCGATGGCAAAACGTCTGCAAGGCAAGCTCGCGCTCGTGACCGCAGCGGGACAAGGGATCGGCCGCGCCATCGCCGAGGCCTTTGCGGCCGAGGGTGCACGGGTGGTCGCGACCGACATCGAGGAAAGCAAGCTCGAAGGGATCCCAAGCGTAAAGCGCCTCAGGCTCGACGTGCGATCGAGCGCCGCGATCGAGGCGCTCGCGAAGGAGCTCACCGCCGAGCTGGGCACACCCGACGTGCTGATGAACTGCGCCGGATATGTGCACCACGGCAGCGTGCTCGACTGCTCGGAGCAGGATTGGGATTTCTCGTTCGATCTCAACGTGAAGTCCATGCATCGGACGATCAAGGCGTTCCTGCCCGGCATGCTGGCGAAGGGGGCGGGCTCGATCGTCAACATTTCGTCGGCGGTCTCGTCGATCCGCGGCGTTCCCGACCGCTACGCCTATGGCGCAACCAAGGCCGCCGTGATCGGGCTGACCAAAGCGGTCGCCGCCGACTTCATCCGGCGCGGCATCCGCGCCAACGCGATCTGTCCGGGCACGATCGAGTCACCCTCGCTCGAAGGGCGGATCCGCGACCGTTCGCAGGCGACCGGAAAGTCGTTGGCCGAGGTGGAGCAGGCGTTCATCGAGCGGCAACCCATGGGCCGGCTCGGTCGGCCCGAAGAGGTGGCGGCGCTCGCGGTCTTTCTCGCTTCCGACGAGGCGAGCTACATCACCGGCCAGGCGCATTTGGTCGATGGCGGGATGGCGCTTTAGACGCCGGACGCCCTATATAGGGGCGGACAGACGATTCAAGCTCGATCCCCGCCAACGATTGGAGACCGCCATGACGCTGGCAATGATCGCCCCGGCCGTACCATTGGGTTGGGGGGAACCATCACCGAATCAATGAGTTATTGTCCAGTCTCCGCGATCCGGTACCGGGCGACGCTTTCCTTGACCGTTCGAGGCTTCGCGCGTCGGCCCCCGCCTGCCATTGGATGATTTGCCGGACTGTAATGTCAAACCGCGCTCCGTCCCTTACTGCCGACCTCGATCAGTTCGCCATCCTGCTGGACGTGGACGGAACCATCCTTGATCTCGCTCCCACTCCGCGCGAGGTCTTCGTGTCCCACGCCTTGCGCGATACGCTGGCGCGACTTTGGCAGCGGACCGGCGGGGCGGTCGCTTTCGTGAGCGGTCGTCCGGTGAGCGAGCTCGATCTCATTTTTTCGCCGCTGCAATTGCCCGCGATCGGCGGGCATGGCGCCGAGCTGCGTGCCGCCGCAGGCGCCGCACCCGAAGCGCCGCGCCTGCCGCCGCTCGACCCGAGCGTGAAGCGCCAGTTCGCCGCGATAGCGGAAGCCGGGCCCGGCATCGTCCTCGAGGACAAGGGCTACTCGCTGGCGCTGCACTACCGGCTGGCTCCGGACAAGGAGGACATGGTGCGGGCGGCCGCCGCCGAGATTTGCGCCGGCGTCCGCGTCCCCTCGATCGAGTTGCTGCCGGGTAAATTCGTGGTGGAAATCAAGCAGGCCGGGTTTTCCAAGGCGACCGCGGTTCGAGAATTGATGACTTATCCGCCGTTCGCGCAGCGCCGTCCCATTTTCATCGGCGACGACGTGACGGATCTCGGCGTATTCGAGATCTTGCCGGATTTCGAGGGCATCGGCGTTTCCGTCGGCCGAACAGTGCCGGGCGTTCCGGCCTGCTTCGAGCGTCCGACCGACGTTCGTCACTGGCTCGAGCAGATTTCCAGAGGCGACGCATTCGCAACGTCATGACCGATCACGGGCTCGATCTAGCCGTCATCGGCAACGGGCGCACGGCCGCACTAGTGGA
>JBAUOM010000107.1:0-8798 GCA_049579765.1 Xanthobacteraceae bacterium | reverse complement strand
GTGCTGAATTTGGGCCCTCAATCGCCAGTTGCTGCGGATCAGAGGAAGGCTCGGGAACGATTCGACCATTGCGTCCGTCGCCCGTAAATTGCATTGTCCCAGGTGCTTTCATCGACCAAGCCCAGAGATGGTCAACGCTTCGAAGGGTAGAGGGTAGCACGGACAGGCGATGCGCAGGCGGACCGACAGCAGCACGTTGCTTTCCATGACTTGAAGTGCGATCCAGCCTGCGACCAGCACTAAATTAGCGCTGTTGCACGAGCTGTTGCCGCGGGCCAAGCGCGTTGCCGTGCTCGTCAATCCAACCAATGTGGCAACAGCCGAGCCGACGTCGCGGGCCGCGGCCAACGGCTGCCGCTACCTACGAAGGAAGTCGCTCACAACCGACTCGGCCGCATTTTTCTCGGCCGCATTTTTCCCGGTATGCCATTTCGTTTCACGTGTGCTCGACGAACGCGGACTGAGCTCGTTCCAAATAAAACTGGTTCCTCATGTGAGGGGACACACCATTGCCTGGTCGCATCGGACCTCCCGGCGGCGGTCCTTTACGAAAACGGCCATTGGGGCGCCGGCTTCCAGGGTCGCATGCAAAAGCCGCTCGGTACCGTCGATTCCGATCCTGAGACGGCGGCCACGCCACTCAATTCCAAATTTCAGGCCTGTCCAACTTACAGGCAGCTTTGGATTGAAGGCGATGCCGTCGCTCTGCAATGACAACCCTGCAAAACCGAAGACAGCCGTTAGCCACGTGCCGCCGAGAGCCGCCATGTGCAGCCCGCCAGCGATCGTTGTGTGGTTATCTGCCAGATCGATCGCCACCGCATGCTGGAAATACCGCAGTGCGAGGTCCGAGTCGCCCAGCCGGGCCGCGACCAGCCCATGCATCGCGCCGCTGAGGGAACTGCCGTGGCCGCAGCGCGGCTCGTAGTAGCGGAAGTTCGCCCTCCCGCTGTCGCCGGGGAATTCCTCCGGCAACAGCCCGAGAAGCGCTACAACATCGGCCTGCTTGATCACCTTGGAGCGCTGCGCTCGCTCCCGCCCAAGCACCACGTCCAACGGCACTGATCGGCCCGCGTAGCCCGCAAGGTCGATCTCCTCAAGGCCAAAGAAACCGGCGAACTGCTCGAATAGTCCCGTTTGAGAATTCCAGCCGGTGAACATTGTTTCCGCCACAGCCCGCCAGCGCACGAGCTCCGTATCCTCTAAGCCAAGGCGGTATGACAGGCGTGCCCAGCGGTCGGGCCAGTGTTCGCGCAACAGCGCGGCCACCTCAAGCGCCCGCCGAATGTTCCAGCGTGCCATGACATTGGTGTAGGCATTGTCGTCTATATGCTCGTGATACTCATCCGGTCCGATAACACCGCGGATGTGGCAGTAACCGTCCCCCTCCGGCTGGGCACGGCTCGACCAGAACCGGCCCGTCTCGAGGAGAATCTCGGCCCCTGCCTCAAGGAGGAAGTCTACATCCTCGGTTGCCTGCCAATACTGCCAGACCGCGTACGCGATGTCTGCGGTAATGTGCTGTTCCTGCTTGCCGCAAAGGATATCGACAATCTGGCCATCCGGACCAACAACCTGCTCCGGCGTCGCCTCCGCACCAGTATCCGCCGACTCCCAGGCGTACATGGCGCCGCGCCATCCCATTTGGGCCGCCTTCTGCCGCGCGCCGTCGATGGTCCGGAAGCGATACATGAGTAGCGCGCGGGCCGCTTCCGGCCAAGTGAAGATGTAGAACGGCAGCAAATAGATTTCCGTGTCCCAGAAGACATGGCCGTAATAGTCGTCGCCGGTGAGCCCACGTGCTCCGATGGAAACGCGCTCATCGGCCGGATTGGCGGCACTGGTGAGGTGATAGACAGCGAAACGCAACGCCTGCTCAGCGGCTGGGTCGCCTCCGACCTCGATATCGCTGGAACGCCACCGATCTGACCAAGCCGCCTCATGCTCTTGGACGACCTTGCGCCAGCCGACCTGTCGGGCTACGCCGAGCTTTTCCCATGCGACGCGGCCAGGATCCGAATCCTGGGCGTCGCCTCGGGCCACGGCAACAAGCCCCCCGACACACACGATCTGGCCCGGACGCGTCTTCCAAATGCCAGGACGACATGAACGGACCGGGCATGGTTGGCGCAATCTCGGAACCATCGATCTGCAACGACAATGCAGCAGCCATCGCGACGCGTTTGCCCGAGTACTTGGTCCGCCACACACCGAGATCGTGCTCAATCCGCTCTGACTTGAGCCCGCAGCCCAATCCCTCAAACGATGCTTCTACCGCGACCTCAGTCTCACCGTCCTCGATCTTTAATTCGATCACCTGAACCCCAATTGCCCGCTCGCTTAGCGACAGGAGCTGCAACGTTCTCACTCGCACAGCTATGGCGGGGTGGTGGATCAAGCGGCATCCGGTAAGCAATACACCCCGCCTCATGTCGAGTGTCGTGCGATGCGAAATCGCCTCGGCGGGGTGGTGGACGAGCGGCCCGTCGGGAAGCATAATGCGGATCTGCTGCCACCCCGGGGCGGGAACAAGTGCAGGTATGGGGTGCTCGGGACCCGGTATGTCGAACAGACCGGCGAGGTAAGCTCGGTGCGGAACGACCCAGCGCTCCCCACGACTCACCGGTCGACCGGCTCGTAGCCCTAGTAAGCCATTGCTGATCGAAAATCGCGACTCATAGATTGCTTCGCGAAGCGCATCGAAACCCTCCGCGGCAAGCACCCAGCCGAGATCAGGGGTCGGTTCGAGCAAACGTTCCATTTCCTACAAGTCCAGTGACCGGTCGCGACGGCTCACAGGCGCAGTGCTGTTCCCAGGACTACTCTGCCGCGCCGCTCCAATTAAGATGCGTGTCTATGAGGTCAATGCCCGCGGCCTCGCCCTCGATCGATAGTCATTGGGTTCACACCGAACTCTCATCTCCTGACCGGCCGCACGGCGAGCGGATTTTCCCGAGTCAGCTCAACTTCTTCGGTTTCATGGCGGATCACGAGGCGCTCGCCTTCGCGCAACGCGTACTCCACCTTCTCCAGACCGATTTCCACTTCCAGCAGCTGGCCGCGGTAGGTTACGGGAAATCGAAGGATGGCGTTGTCCTCGGGCGCACGACGCGGCCAGAATGACAACGTGCCGTCATGGTCGCGCATACCTCCGAACCCATAGGTGAGCATCATCCAGGTGCCCCCCATGGAGGCGATATGACAGCCGTCCTTCACGTTACCCCCCACGTCCGCCAAGTCCATGAGCAGCGCCGCCATTCCGTAACGAATCGCTTTATCAATGTCGCCGATCTGTGCGGCGGTGATCGCCTCGACGCATGACGACAACGATGAATCGCCCGTCGTCAATGGGTCGTAGAAATCAAAGTTACGCTTCTTCGTCTCTAGGGAGAAAACATCGCCCAACAAGAACATGGCCAATACGACGTCCGCCTGTTTGATCACTCGCTTCCGGTAAATATTCAGCGGATGGTAAAACAGCAGCAGCGGATAGTGGTCGGCCGGTGTGTTCCGGAAATCCCAGGGCTCCTTGTCCAGAAAATTGTCATCCTGGGGAATAATCTTCAGCTTCTCATCATACGGCACATACATGTTCTCCACCGCGTGGATCCATGCCTCCGCCTCGGAGGGCTCGAGCGCCGTCTTTTGTACAAGCGCCTTGTACGCATCCGGTTCTGTCGCCCGCAGGGAATCGACAACCTCGGTTGCGTAGCGCAGGTTTTCACGGGCCATCAAATTCGTATATGCGTTGTTGTTCACGACGGCGTTGTATTCATTGGGGCCAGTGACACCGTTGATGCAGAACTTCCCCCCTTTTGCATCCGAGTAGAACCCCAGATCCAGCCACAGGCGCGCCGTTTCCACGAGCATCTCGGCGCCGAGGTCTCGCAGGAACGCTTCGTCGCCCGTCGCTTGCACATATTTGCGCAGCGCGTACATGATGTCCGCATTGATATGGTACTGCGCGGTGCCGGCGGCGTAGTAAGCTGACGCTTCTTCCCCGCCGATGGTGCGCCATGGGAACATGGCTCCTCGATGGCCTAATTGCTTGGCGCGTGCTCGTGCCTGAGGCAGCATCTTGTAGCGGAAAGCCAGGAGATTCCTGGCGATCCGGGGGGACGTGTAGATCAGAAACGGCAACAGGTAGATCTCGGTGTCCCAAAAGTAATGCCCCTCGTAGGCCTGTCCGGTGAGGCCTTTCGCCGGCACACCCGTGTCTTCCGCGCGCGCCGAGGCCTGCAGGATGTGAAAAAGATTGAAGCGGATCGCTTGTTGGATTTCCACGGTGCTACGCTTGACTCGGTCTTCCCTGACATCCTTGATCCGGACATCGCTCCGACCCCAAAACTCGTCCATGTACTGCTCTTGAGAGGCGAGCAGCTGTTGGAATCCCTGGGTCACTACGCGATCCAATGTCCATTCAGCACGGCCGCAGAGGTCTTCGGCGGAAGCCGTCTGCGAGGTGTGATAGACGATGTATTTGGTGAGCTCGATTGGCCGGCCGGGCTGCGCGTCGATTGTGAAAGCGACTTGGCCGAAGTCAGCGGTGTGGGCAACCTTGTAGGAGTGCGGGCAAGAGCTCTCCAGCGCAGTATCAGTCGCACATGTCAGCGTTAAGCGGCTTTTTTGGGTCGCATGGCACAGCACGATGCGCCGGTCTTTGGAGTAGCTCGCTCGCGGATGGAGTACTCGGCCCGGAAAGCCTCTCGCCAGCCGGGGATCGTCCCCGCTGTTGTCGGCGCTAGTTTCATTGGCCGCCATCTCCGAAGAGATCACGACGAAGGCTTGCGCATTGAGAAGTGTCACACAATAGGAGATGGCGGCCACATGCCTGTTGGTGAAAGAGACCAAGCGCCGAGATGTGATCGACACCTGTTTGCCGGCAAGAGTCTCCCAGAGGATCTCCCGGTCGAGCGTCCCCGACCTCATGTTGAGCCGCCGGTCGTATCTTAGGAGATGCGCATTGGGCAACCAGAAGGGCTCGTCATCCACGAAGAGCTTGATGATCTTGCTGTCGGTCACGTTGCAGATCGTCTGACCAGTTTTGGCGAAACCATAAGCTTCTTCGCCGTAGACGATCGGCCGCGTTTCATAGAACCCATTGATAAACGTGCCATTCTCGGCGTTGGGGCCGCCTTCCTCCGGGCACCCGCGCATCCCGAGATATCCGTTGCCGAGCGCCGACATGGTTTCGAGCTGGGCCAGGAATTCAGGATGAAACGCTTTCTCGATGACGTTCCACTCGTCGGCCGGATAATCATGGGATGGCGGCCTGAGGCGTTCATGATGCAGCATCGGGCTGTTCCTCCCACCACGGCGCGAGGCGTTGGTCAGTCGACCAGTTCGCCCAAATCCTCGACCACCAGATGCGCGCCATGACGCTTCAACTCCTCGGCATTCCCCTTGCGCGCGACACCAATAACGAGCCCGAAGTTCCCATTGGAGCCGGCCTCCACCCCGGAAATGGCATCCTCGACGACAACCGTCCGTTTCGGCTCAACCCCGAGAAGTCTTGCCGCCATCAAGAACGTATCCGGGGCCGGTTTCCCGCCAAGTCGCTGTGCTTGGATCACATTGCCGTCGACCCGCACCTCGAAGAGGTCGTCCAACTTTGCGGCCCGCAGGACGGCATCGCAGTTTTGACTGGAGGTGACGACGGCGATTTTGAACCCATCCCGGCGGAGTTGATGAATGAATTGCACGGTTCCGGCGTAAGGCTCCACGCCCACCTCCGCGATGGCGCGGTTCACCAGGTCATTCTTGCGATTCCCGAGTCCGTGCACGGTTTCGCCGTTTGCAGAGTCGTCAAGGTTTCCCTCGGGGAGTTGGATACCGCGTGATCTCAAAAAGTCACGAACGCCGTCGAAACGGGGCTTTCCATCCACGTAGAGCCGATAGTCCGTGGCGAGATCGAAGGGGCGGAATGCCTCCCCTTTCTGTTCCGCACGCTTCCGAAGGTATTCGTCGAACATCTGTTTCCAACACGTGGCGTGAATGGTGGCGGTGTTCGTTATTACGCCGTCGAGATCAAAGAGGACGGCGTCGTATTGATCGCGATTGACGCGCTTGCTCTTTGGCTGCCGCATGAATCGTTCTCTTGTTGTCCAAGGACCTGAGCGCACAACGCTTCGCTGAGATCTAGTCGAGGAGAGGTCCGTTCCAAATCCGCACCGCCGGTATTTTGCGGTAGTAGCTCAGCACACACAGGGTGCCCGTATTCAGCAGAAAGTGTTGACCGCCGCCCGGAGGCAGCCCGATCCAGCGCGCCACGAACACGCGCAGCACGTGCCCGTGCGCGAACAACGCGGTGTCGCCCTCCACCGCGCGCGACTGGGCGATCACCCGGTCTACCCGCACACCGACGTGCTCCGGCGTCTCGCCGCCTGGGCATCCATCCCGAAAGATCAACCAGCCCGGCGCCATCTCCTCGATTTGCTTGGGCGTCAGCCCCTCGTATTCCCCATAATTCCACTCGACGAGGTCGGAGTCGATGACGGCCTGATCGCCCAAGCCCGCCAGCTCGCAGGTCTCTCGTGCCCGCTGCATCGGGCTGCAGAGAACAAGCCCAAATGCCTTGGTGGCGAGCACCGGCCGCATCCGCTCCGCAAGCCGGCGGCCGTTGCCGGTCAACGGAATGTCCGTCGTACCGGTGTGCTGGCCACTGCGGCTCCACGCCGTCTCGCCATGCCTGATCGCGAACACGTTCACGTTCGCCTCCCGCCAGCGGGGTCAGACGTTGTCAGCCTCCGTCGAACGAGCCGCCGCCGCGGAAGCCGCCTCCTGCCCCCACCTCCAGCCGGTGATCTCGGGCATGTCGTCCCCGTACCGGGCGATGTACTCCTTGTGCTCGATGAGCTTGTCCCGGATCGCCTGCTTGGCGTACGCGGCCCGCGGTCCGAGCTTCGGCACGCGGTCGATCACATCGCTCACGAGGTGGAAGCGATCGAGATCGTTCAGCACGCACATGTCGAACGGCGTCGTGGTGGTGCCCTCTTCCTTATAGCCGCGCACATGGATGTTGTGGTGGCCCGCGCGGCGGTAGGTCAGCCGGTGAATGAGCGACGGGTAGCCGTGAAAGGCAAAGATGATCGGCTTGTCGGTCGTGAACAACGCGTCGAAATCGCGATCCGAGAGGCCGTGCGGGTGCTCGCTCGATGGCTGCAGCTTCATCAGATTGACGACGTTGATGACGCGGACCTTCAGATCGGGCGCGTGCCTTCGAAGGAGGTCGACGGCGGCAAGGGTCTCCAGCGTCGGCACATCGCCACAGCACGCCATCACGACATCGGGCTCGCCGCCCCGGTCGTTGCTGGCCCACTCCCAGATGCCGAGTCCGGCTTCGCAGTGCTTCAACGCCTCGTTCATCGTCAGCCATTGAGGAGCGGGCTGCTTGCCGGCGACGACGACGTTGACATAGTTGCGGCTGCGCAGGCAATGGTTGGTGACCGAGAGCAAGCAGTTGGCGTCGGGCGGGAGATAGACGCGGATGACCTCGGCTTTCTTGTTGACGACGTGATCGATGAACCCGGGGTCCTGGTGGCTGAAGCCGTTGTGGTCCTGGCGCCAGACATGGCTCGACAAGAGGTAGTTCAGCGAGCCGATCGGCCGCCGCCAGGGAATGTGATTGCACACCTTCAGCCACTTGGCGTGCTGGTTGAACATCGAATCGATGATGTGGATGAACGCCTCATAGCAAGAGAAGAAGCCGTGCCGGCCGGTCAGGAGATAGCCCTCGAGCCAGCCCTGGCATTGGTGCTCGCTGAGCATCTCCATGACCCGCCCGTCGGGGGCCAGATGATCATCCCAGGGATGGGTCTCTGCGACCCAGGCACGATTGGTGACCTCCAGCACGTCCTGCCAGCGGTTCGAGTTGTTCTCGTCGGGACTGAAAAGCCGGAAATTCCGTTGCTCCATGTTCAGCTTCATTACATCGCGTAGGAACCGGCCCATGACCCGCGTGGACTCGGCCATGACTGCGCCCGGTGCGGTCACGTCGACAGCGTAGTCGCGGAAATTCGGCAGGCGCAGGTCGCGTAGCAGCAACCCGCCATTGGTGTGCGGGTTGGCGCTCATGCGCCGTGTGCCTTGAGGGGCAAGGTCCGCCAACTCGGGCCGCAGGCGCCCGTCGTCATCGAAGAGCTGGGCAGGCCGGTAGCTCTTCATCCACTCTTCGAGGATGCGCACATGGGCCGGATTCTCGTGCATCTCGCCCATCGGCACTTGGTGCGAGCGCCAGTAGCCCTCGGTGCGCTTCCCATCAATTTCCTTCGGACACGTCCAGCCCTTGGGTGTGCGAAGCACGATCATCGGCCAGCGCGGGCGTTCCTTGAAACCATCCCGACGCGCATCCGACTTGATGCGCTCAATTTCGCCGACGGCCTTGTCCAGCGTGGCGGCCATCAGCTCGTGCATCTTTTCCGGCTCATCCCCCTCGACGAAATACGGCGTGTAGCCATAGCCGCGAAACAGGTGGTCCAGCTCCTCATGGCTGATGCGGGCGAGAATGCAGGGATTGGCAATCTTGTAGCCGTTGAGGTGGAGTATCGGCAAAACCACCCCGTCGGTCGCCGGGTTCAGGAACTTGTTGGAATGCCAGCTCGTTGCCAGCGGTCCAGTCTCCGCTTCACCGTCGCCGACGACGCAGGCCACGATCAAATCGGGGTTGTCGAACGCAGCTCCGTAGGCATGCGAGAGGGCGTATCCGAGCTCGCCGCCTTCGTGAATTGAACCCGGCGTCTCCGGCGCAACATGGCTTGGAATGCCGCCGGGGAAGGAGAATTGGGTGAACAGGCGCTTCA
>JBAUOM010000106.1:0-7392 GCA_049579765.1 Xanthobacteraceae bacterium | reverse complement strand
GCACCAGCGTCAATGCAACATCGATCCAGCGACGCAACGCGATGAACAGGATCAGCGCAATCGCCACCACCGACAAGGCGCCGGCCTGCAGAAATGCTTTGACCATTGTGGCAGCGGCCTCGATGATGAAGACCGGCTGACCACTGGCATCGGGTTCGACACTGCGGACCGCCGTGACGAAGCGACTCAAGGTTGCGTTGTCGTTGCCATCGCCCTTCGGCGCCACCTCGATCCTGGCCCGTCCATCGGCGGATATCCAGCTCTTCTTCAGCTCGGGTGGAAGCGTCTCGAGGTTCACCTGTTCGCCGGTCAGGACGGATCGCACTTGACGCAGCGTGGTCTCCAACGGCGTGACCAGGGCGTGCCGCGCTTCGTCCAGGGCGACCGGCGGCGCTTGCACCAGTGCCGCGAGCAGCCTTGCAAGGCGGCGCGCCTGCTGGGCGGCCGGGCTGTCGAGCTCACGCGCGGCGTCAGACAGCTCGGGGACCAAGTTTTCGATCGCCGCCTTGCTCTCGGCTGGCGTCGGTTCGGGGTCGATCTGGTCAGGGTTGAGGGTATTCTGCAAAAAAAAGTTTGCGTCCTCGATGAGCGCGAGCTTTGCATCCTGATCTTCGGGAACGAAACTTTGCAGCGTCAGCACCCGGCCGACCTCCGGCAGCTGGCGCAATCTTTCGGCGATGGGCAAGGCCTGGGCAAGGTTGCTCTTGAGCACTTCAATCGTGTTCGGGCTCGTATCAGGATCATTCATCAACTCGAGCAATGTCGAAACCGATTCGGAATCCTGAGCCCGCAGATTGAGCGGATTGAAGTCGAAGCGCAAAGCTGCGAGCAGCGGCAAGCCAAGAATCGTAGCGGCTAGCGTCAGGCCGACGATCCAGTTGCGCCGCCTTTCCAGAAAACGGTCCAAAGGCGCGAGCGCGGCATAACCGATTGGCTTGTGCTCCCCGGATGGCTTGAGCACCGTGAGCAAGGCGGGAAGCAGAGTGACCGTGGTCGCAAACGCGATGATGATGCCGGTCCCGGCGATCAGCCCGAGCTCGGAAAGACCTACATATACGGTCGGCAGAAACGAGTAGAACGCGGCCGCGATCGACGCGGCGGCGAGCAAGAGCGGTCCCGCCACACCACGGGCGGTCGCCAGGAGCGCCTGGTCGAGATCACTGCACGCATGCCGCTCCGATCGATAGCGGACGCTGAACTGAATACCGAAATCGACCCCGAGACCAACGAAGAGTACACCGAAAGCGACCGAGATCGGGTTGAGCGCTCCGACCATCCACAGTCCGACAGCGGCCGTGAGAACCAGCCCAACCATGAGATTCACAAAAACGGCAGAGATAATACTTGCTTTCTTCAGCGCCAACCACAGCACGAACCCGACAAGAAGCAACGTCACCGCGCTGTTCAAGGCCGTGCCGTCGGCGATGGAGGCAAATTCCTCGTCCGAGAGGGGGACCGATCCCGTGAGGCGCACCTTCACGCCCTTGTCGGGAGTGAGCCCGAGCCTGGACGCCGCTTCGCGTATGAGTGCCGTTGCCTTGCCTCCGGGCTGCAGGTCGCCGAAGTGCAGAACCGGCTGGATGTTCACAAAGTGACGAAGCTCCGATGGCTCCGCCGCCCGCCCGGTGATCAGCGTGCGCCAAGAGAAGGCGGCGGTCTTCCCGTTCGCCAAGGCTTCCAGCGCATCAGCGATCGCAGCGAGCGCCGGACTCAGATCGTCCAGCTTGGCTCTCCCCAGGCGCACGCCTTCGAGCGACTGCGACAGCGCGCGAGAGACACCGCGTAGCGTCGGATCCGCTGCCAGCGTTCCGAGGAAAGGCTGTGCAGAGATCAGGTCGGAAGTATCGCGGCGCACCTCGTCCAGACTGCGGAAGAGGATTCCATTTCGCTCGAAGAATTCGCCGCCATCGACGCGGCTGATGGTACGGATCACGTCCGACCGGGGCGAAAGCTCGTTCACCAGCGCATCGGCGGCACTGGCGGCGGCTTCCGGGGTCGTCGCCTCGATCACGGCGACGATTCGATCGACCCGATGCGGAAACGCGAGGTCGAGCATCATCTCCTGTTGGCGCCACGGCAACGAGCTCGAGATGAGCTTGTTGGTGTCGCTGGTTATGACGAAATGCCGCGCGAAATAACCGGCGGAAGCGATTGCTACCAGCAGGAAGCCGAGGATCACCAGCCACGCATAGCGACTTGACAGCTCGACCAGCCGCGTAATGGCGGCTACCGTTGCAAAGCCGCCACTCTTGTTCATGGACCGTGGCGGAAGACGCTCTATCTCGGCCCCATATTGCGCTTGAACGTCAATTCGGTCATGCATTCTGGCGGCCGTAAGTAAGACACGGGCGCGCGTGCAAACCTTCACGGCAAGGAAAGCGACTTTCGAATTCGTGCGAATGCATTGTCGAATGCGGTCCGGATCAGCCCGAGCATGATATGCGCCAGGATGTTTGTCTGGCGATAAGCGCAGCGGAGACGCGTCGCTTTTAAGCATGATCCGCAAATGAACGCCAGCGGGTGTGTTCACTCGCCGCCTTGACGCGGCCTCAATCGGGGCCGAAAAAAGCTGTCACGCTATGATCCTGCGAGGGACCACGCACTTGCGCCAAAAGTGTGGCCGGATCCGAAGCCTGTCCGGACAAGTGGAAGCGTTGCGATGAGGAACTTCAAACTTGCCTCGAGCCTTGTGACGACCGGCATCGCGGTTGTCGTGGCAATGGCCCTGCCAGGATCGCTGTCATTGCAGGCGCAGGCATCGAGTGATGCCGCCACACATATCCAAACCTACTATCAGAAACTGATGCCCACGATCCAACAGGCCGGGCGGCTCACGGTGCGCGAGCGCGACAAGCGCTTTGCACCTGCCATTACCGCGGCGTTCGATCTCGCGACCATGGCGCGGCTGGCGGTCGGCCCAGCCTGGAAAAGCTTCTCGGCGGCACAGCAGGCGGCAGTTCAGGAGGCCTTCACCCGATTCATCGTCGCTGACTACGCGAGCCAGATCAACGACTATTCAGGGGAAAGCTTCGTAGTCGATCCGCAGACAAGTCCGGTGTCGCGTGGTGGCGGCGAAATCGTCAAAACCAGGCTGCTGCAGCCCGGGGGGCGGACCGTGAACATAAACTATTTGGTCCGCGGCGGGCGGGTGATCGATGTTTATCTCAACGGGACCATCAGTGATCTCGCGACTCGACGTGACGAGTTTGCTTCGATCATCGCCGCGGGCGGTGCTGACGGCTTGATCAAGAGATTGCAGGATCGAACTCAGAGCCTACTGGGCAAGTGACGTCCGCGTATGTTCAGGCGGGTTCTATGCCTGTTCGCTGGCTCATCGGGGCACCCGCATGAGCAACGCAAGCGATGGCGATGGCGCCGGCGTCGGCCTGTTCGGGGATAGGGCTTTTCAGCTCCGCCGCTCGTCGAGCAGGACGGTACCCCGGGTCAGTTCGCCATAGGATTTGGAGCAACCTACTCCTCCATCGACATCAAATCGCCCTGGTAGCAGTATTTTTGCGGGCACAGGGGGCGCCGCAGACCAGATCGGACACTAGCCGGGGGGCTCGTGCCGTGCTCCTATTGTCGGGACGGCGCGCCAACGGGCGGTCGGACCGCGAGACGCGTGGGGGGACGGGGCGGAGATGGTCGCGCAAGCCGGTTTGATTGCCTGGTTGACCGGCATCGCCGCCGTCAGCGCCGTTACAATTTGGTCCGGGGTGGCGCCCGTTGCGCACGCTGTCGCCAGCGTCGGGTGGGGCATCGCCTTTGTGGTGGTCGTGCGCGCCGTCGCCGTCTCGCTCGCTGGCGTGGGCTGGTGGATGCTGTTTCCATCGGCGTCGCGCCCGCAGCTTGGAGCCTGCGTTCTGGTCCGCTTCATTCGCGAGGCAACCAACGTCCTGCTGCCGATGGCGCAGGTCGGCGGCGATCTCATCGGCGCCGGGCTGCTGACGCTCTACGCCGTTCCGGGCGCGCTTGCCGCGGCCAGCGTCATCGTCGATGTCCTCGTCCAGGCGGCGACCCAGCTCCTGTTCGCGGTCGTCGGCCTGCTCGTGCTCGTCGCGCTCGGGGCGGACGCCGCGCTGGCGCGCATCGCCGCCGTCGGCGTGACCTTTGCCGCGCTCTTGCTCGTCGCCTTCTATCTCGCGCAACGCCGCGGCGGCCAAAACATTCTTCGTACCGCCATCGGGCATCTCACCGGCAACCGCAAGTGGCGCGTGCTCGGCACGATCGATGCCGTCTACAAGAACCTGGGCGTGATCTACGCGGCGCGGTCCAATCTCGTCGCCAGCGCCATCGTGCACATGGTGGGTTGGGTCGTCGGCGTCACCGAAGTCCTGATCGTGTTCGCGTTCATGGGCAATCCGATCGGCATCGCCGAGGCGCTGGTCATCGAAAGCCTGCTCCATGCCATTCGCGGCGCGGCCTTTGCCATTCCCGGCGCGCTCGGGGCGCAGGAAGGCGGCCTGGTATTGCTGTGCGCCGTGTTCGGCATTCCGCCGGAACAGGCGATCGCGTTGTCGCTGGTGAAGCGGGCAGCCGACCTCGCGATCGGCGTGCCCGGCCTTGTCGGCTGGCAGGTGCTGGAATGGGGACGTCTGGTGCCGAAATACGCGCTGCGCGCCCGGTCTCCGCGGCAGCGCGTCAATCCAGACCGCTGAGCCGACAATGATCTTGCTGTGGTCCTCGGTCACGGCAGCGGTGATCGCGCTCCTCGGCTGCGGCTATCAGATCGCCGCCAGCGCCCTGGTCGGCCGCTTTGCGCGGGATCGCGCCCATGCGGTTCCCGCCGCCACGCCCGACGTCACCATCCTCAAACCGCTCCACGGCGAGGAGCCGGGGCTGTTCGAAAATCTCATGTCGTTCTGCGCCCAAGACTACCGGGGCCGCGTTCAACTGATCTTCGGGGTGCAGGATCCGAACGACGCGGCCGTGGCAGTTGTCGAGCGCCTACGGAATGCCAATTCGACGCGCGAGCTCGATCTCGTGATCGACACCGAGGTGCACGGATTGAATCGAAAGGTCTCCAACCTGGTCAACATGGCGCGGGCCATCCGCCACGACGCCATCGTCGTCGCCGACAGCGACATGCGGGTCGAGCCCGATTATCTCTCCCGCGTCATCGCGGCGCTGGAACAGCCGGGCGTGGACGCGGTGACCTGCCTCTATTACGGCGCTCCCCTCACCGGCGCCTGGGCGCGCCTCGCAGCGCTTGCCATCAACGGGGCGTTTCTGCCGGGCGTCGTGGTCGGCCTGGCGCTCGGACGCGCGCGCCCATGCTTCGGCTCGACCGTGGCGCTTCGGCGCAAGCGGCTCGACCAGCTCGGCGGCCTCGTCGCCTTCGTCGATTACCTCGCGGACGATTATGCGATCGGCGCAGCGGTGCGTGCGCACGGCGGAACGCTCTCGATACCTCCCTTTGCCATTGCCCATATCTGCACGCAGACATCGCTGCGGGAATTATGGCGGCACGAATTGCGATGGGCGCGGACGATCCGCGGCATCGATCCCGTCGGCCACGCCGGCTCGATCGTCGCCCATCCACTGCCATGGGCCCTGATCGCCGTCCTCCTCGGCGCCGCCTCATTCGCCGTCATACCGGCGATCGCAATCGCCGTGGCGTCGATCGTGTGCCGCATGGCGCTGCTGCGGCGGGTAGAGCAGGCCTATGCCCTTCCCCCGCAGGCGTATTGGCTTCTGCCCATGCGTGACCTATTGTCGTTTGCCCTGCTCGTTGTGAGCTTTCTCGGCCGGGAAGTAAGCTGGAAGGGCCGCCGCTACCACATGGTCGCCGGCGGAAATTGGGTCGCTGATCGGGGATCGCACGCACCATGATGAGGACGCTTTTTCTGCAAGCGCCGTCGTTTGACGGCTTCGACGGCGGAGCGGGTGCGCGCTATCAGGCGCGGCGCGAGATCCAATCCTTCTGGTACCCGACGTGGCTCGCGCAGCCGGCGGCCCTGGTCGAGGGCGCCAAGCTGATCGATGCGCCGCCTCACCGGCTCAAATTCCAAGACGTCGCGCCGGAAGCCGCGGACCGCGACCTGGTGGTGCTGCATACGTCGAGCCCGTCCTTCCCCGCCGACGTCAGAACCGCCGAAGCGCTCAAGGCGCTCAAACCGGGCTTGAAGATCGGGATGATCGGGGCGAAGGCCGCGGTCGAGCCGGACGCCACGCTCGCGGGTTCGGCGGCCATCGATTTCGTCGCGCGCAACGAGTTCGATTTCACCATCAAGGAGGTGGCGGAAGGACGCGACCTCGCGCGCATCGCCGGGCTGTCCTGGCGCAACGCCGACGGTGTCATCGTGCACAACGAGGATCGCGCCGTCCTCGAAAACATGGACGAGCTGCCGTTCGTCACGCCCGTCTACAAGCGCGACCTCGTGATCGAGAATTATTTCATCGGCTATCTGCACCATCCCTACATTTCGTTCTACACCGGGCGCGGCTGCAAGTCTCGTTGCACGTTCTGCCTGTGGCCGCAGACGATCGGCGGCCACCGCTATCGCACCCGCAGCGTCGCCCACGTCGTCGAAGAGCTCGCCTGGGCGCAGAAAGCCTTTCCACAAGTAAAGGAATTCTTCTTCGACGACGACACGCTGACCGACAACTTGCCGCGCGTCGAGGCACTGGCGCGCGAGATCGGCAAGCTCGGTATCGTCTGGTCGTGCAACGCCAAGGCCAACGTGCCGCGGGCGACGTTGAAGGTCCTGAAGGACAACGGGCTGCGGCTGCTGCTGGTCGGCTACGAGAGCGGCAACCAGAAGATTCTCCACAACGTCAAGAAGGGCATGCGCGTCGAGGTCGCCAGACAGTTCGCGAAGGACTGCCGCGAGCTCGGCGTCGTCACGCACGGCACGTTCATCCTCGGTCTACCGGGCGAGACCAGGGAAACGATCGAGGAAACCATCCGTTTCGCCATCGAGGTCAATCCGCACACCATCCAAGTTTCGCTCGCGGCGCCCTATCCCGGCACGTTTCTCTATCGGCAGGCGCTGGAGAACCACTGGCTGGCGGAGGAGAGCACGGAATTGCTGACCGGACGCGGGATGCAGGCGGCCTCGTTGAGCTACCCGCACCTGAGCCATACCGAAATCTTCCAGTCCGTCGACGCGTTCTACAAGCGCTTCTACTTCCGCGCGCCGAAGATCGCCGCGATCGCCGGCGAAATGGTGCGAAGCCCGGAGATATTGAAGCGGCGGCTGCGCGAGGGGATCGAGTTCTTCCGTTTCCTGCGCGAGCGCCGGGAGCCCGCGCTCTGAAACGCGTTGTCGTCACCGCCGACGATTTCGGACTTGCCCGCGAAGTCAATGAAGCCGTCGAGGCCGCGCATGAGCGCGGCATCCTCACGGCTGCAAGCCTGATGGTCGCCGGCCCCGCGGCGGCGGACGCGGT
>JBAUOM010000105.1:0-7728 GCA_049579765.1 Xanthobacteraceae bacterium | reverse complement strand
GCGGCCTGCGGCTGGCCGTAGCCGAGATTGACCAGCGCCGAGACCGCGTCTGCGAGCGGCTGCGGCGCGCGCCGGTCCTCGACCGCGCCGGAAAGCCGGATCACCGCCGGATCGACATCGGCGTAGGCCGGCGCCTTGTCGCGCAACTCGGTGACGATACGCTCGGCGACTTTGGCGCCCACGCCGGGCGCGCGTGCGACCATGGCCTTGTCGCGCATGGCGATGGCGGAGGCGAGATCGCCCGGCTTGAGCGTGCCCAACACCGAGAGCGCGACCTTCGCGCCCACGCCCTGCACCGTCTGCAGCAGGCGGAACCATTCGCGCTCGACGTCGCTGCGGAAGCCGAACAACCTGATCTGGTCCTCGCGCACGTGGGTTTCGATCGACAGCGTGGCGGGCTCGCCGACGCCTGGCAGCTCCTGCAGCGTGCGCGCCGAGCAGTGCACCAGATAGCCGACGCCGTTGACGTCCAGGACGATGAAATCCTCCCCATAGCTGTCGATGATGCCGTTGAGCTTGCCGATCATATCGAGCCTATTTGGTCGCCACCGCCACGGCGGCTCCCGCCATCATGCTGCCGCCGGTCCGGTTGAGCAGGCGCATGGCACGCGGGCTGCGGAACAAGGCACGGGCGCGGGCGGCGGCGATGGCGTACGCCCCGAACACGACGGTCAAAACCACGACGCTGATGCTCGCCAGCTCGACATAGCCGAGGAGGCCGACGTGCGGAAGGTCGATGAGGCTCGGCAGCAGCGCAAGATAGAATGCCACCACCTTTGGATTCCCCAACGTGACCGCCAACCCGGCGAGGAACAGACGCGCGTGGCCGTCGCGGCGCCGGACGGCCGCAAGTTCGCGCGCTTCGAGCGGTGCCGTCCACATGCGGTAGGCCAGATAGACGAGATAGCCGGCACCGACATATTTGATGACGAGAAAAATCTCGTGGAACGTCTGCGCCACGACGGCGAGGCCGAGGATCGCGACGGCGAGCCAGATGAGATCGCCCAGGATGAGACCGGCGGCGAAGGCCGGGGCGCTCTCGGGACCCTTGCCGACCACCTGCGCGACGAGCGCGGCTATGCCGGGACCCGGCGATGCCGCAGCCACGAGCAACGTGCCGGCGAAAAGGACGAGCGCAGCAAGCTCCATGGCGATATCCCTCGAAACGGCCATGCCGCAATCTATTCAACCCTGGTCGGCGGCGACAGCCACCATCGGGACCGACTGCCTGCGGCGCAGCCGTGCCACTAGCGCGCCGCCACCATGCGCGCCGAGCTCTGGCGATGATGCGCATGGCATACCGCGATCGCGAGCGCGTCCGCCGCGTCGTCGGATTGCGGATCGGACTTCGGCAGCAACACGCCGATCATCATGCGGATTTGCGCTTTTTCGCCATGGCCGGCGCCGACGATGGTTTTTTTCACCAGGTTGGGGGCGTATTCGGCGACCGGCAGGCCGGCAAGCGCCGGCACCAGCATCGCGATGCCGCGCGCCTGACCGAGCTTGAGGGTCGCGGACGCGTCCTTGTTGACGAAGGTCGCCTCCACCGCCGCCTCGTGCGGCGAATGCGCTTCGACGACTTGGCGCAAGCCGTCGTGGATGGCAAGGAGCCGCATGGCAAGGGCGGCGCGCTCGTCGGTCGCGAGCGAGCCGCAGCCGAGGAAGCTCAGTCGATTGCCTTCGACCGCCACCACCCCCCAGCCGGTGCGGCGCAGCCCGGGATCGATGCCGAGTATGCGAATCGGGGAGCGCATGACCCTGCGTTGATAGCCCCGGCGGCGCGCGGCGCCTAGGCCGGTACCGTTCGCATCGCGCCGGCTCGGCCGCTGGCCGTCGCGAGGCCGGGCGGTTAAGGTCTCGCGGCATCAAGATGCCGGGTGATCCCATGGCAGCCTCGTCCAGCCGGCGTGCCGTCATCGTCGGAGGCTCGATGTCGGGCCTGTTCACCGCGGCGTTCCTGCGGCGGATCGGCTGGGACGTCGACGTGTTCGAACGCTCGCCCCTCGAGCTCGTCGGCCGCGGCGCCGGGATCACGACCCATCCCGAATTGCTGGAAGCGCTGGAGCAAAGCGGCGCCGGCACGCGCGATCTTGGCATCGAGGTCCCCAAGCGCATCACCATCGACCGGCAAGGCCGCGTCATCGGCGAACGTCCGCTGCGGCAAATCCTGACTTCCTGGGACCGGCTGCAACGGCTGCTGCGCGAGACCATCGATCCTGGGCACTACCACCTCGGTCACACCTTTCAGCGCCTCGAGGCGGAGGGGCGAGGCGTCCGTGTCCATTTCGCCGAGGGCCGCGTCGAGCACGCCGACTTGCTGGTGGGCGGCGACGGCATCCGCTCCGGTGTCCGCGCGCAGGTCGCGCCCGACGTGCAGCCTATCTATTCCGGCTACTACATCTGGCGCGGCGCGCCCAACGAGGGCGATCTCGCTCCGGCGACGCTCGAGAGCATCTTCCCCTACTTTGCGTTCTTCCTGCCTGAACGCCAGCAGGTGATCGGCTACCCGATCTCGGGGCTCAACAACGACTTGCGGCCCGGCCACAGGCGCTACAACTTCATCTGGTACCGTGTCGGCGACGCGCAGACGCTGAAGGACATGTGTGTCGACGAAAACGGCCATCAGCACGAATACTCGGTGCCGCCGCCGCTCATCCGCAGGGACCTCATCGCACACATGCGAGCGGATGCCGAAAGAATCATGCCGCCCGCCTTCGTCGATTGTCTGCGCAACATCGAGCGGCCGTTCTTCACGCCGATCTATGACTTCTGCGCACCTCGCATCGTGTTTGGACGGGTCGCGCTGGTCGGCGATGCCGGATCGTCGTCACGCCCGCATATGGGCTTCGGCGTCGCCAAGGCCGGCGGCGATGCGCAGGCGCTCGCGCAAGCGCTCGCCGCCCACGACGACATCGACTCGGCGCTCGCCACCTACAATGCCGTGCGCCAACCCATCGGCGAGCGCGTCGTGCTGCACGGCCGCAAGCTCGGCACCCACCTCGGCGTCGATCTCAAGACCGACGAGGATCGCAGGATGTGTAAGCTGCTGCAGGAATACGAAGCCATGATGGACTGGATCGCGGTTCCCAACTTCCTCGCCGCGCATCGATGAGCCCGGAGCTGCCCAGCCCCGAGTATGCGCGCAACATGCGCCTCGTCGGCTACTGCGATCAGGGCGGCCGGCCCGATGGCGTCCAGATCATGGTGCACCGCGGCTACGCTTATGTCGGGCACATGTTTTCGAAAGGGTTCAGCATCGTCGACGTGCGCGACCCCGCGAATCCGCGCGCGGTCGAGTATCTCGCCGCTCCGCCCGGGACTTGGAACATCCATCTCCAGACCCACGACGACCTGCTCCTGGTCATCAATGCCAAGGACATGTTCGCCGCAGCCGAGTTTGCCGACGAACGCGCCTATTACCGCGGTCAGCTCGGCACCGTCGTCGGCTCGGCACAGGCGACGACCGCGACGCACGATTGGACGGCCGGGCTTGCGATCTACGACATTTCCCAGCCGGCGAGACCGCGGCGTATCGGCTTCATGCCGGTCGACGGCGGCGGCATTCACCGCATCTGGTACGTCGGCGGACGTTGGGCTTATGTTTCGGCGCTGCTCGACGGCTTTACCGACTACATCTTCATGACCGTCGACTTGGCCGACCCGACGAAGCCGCGCGCAGCCGGCCGCTACTGGATTCCAGGAATGAACCTCGCTGCCGGCGAGACGCCGAGCTGGCCCGTCGGCAGCCGCTACGGCTTGCACCATGCCATCGTTGACGGCGACACCGCCTATGCCGCCTGGCGCGACGCCGGCATGGTCGTGATCAACGTCGCGGAGCGCGAAAAGCCGAAGCTCATCGTCCACCGCAACTGGTGCCCGCCGTTCGGCGGTGGAACGCACAACTGCCTGCCGCTGCCGGATCGCCAATTGCTGGTGGTGCTCGATGAGGCGGTGCTCGACCACCAGGAGGACGGACTGAAGCTGATCTGGGTATTCGACAACCGCGACCCCGCCAACCCGGTGAGCATGGCGACCTTTCCGACGCCGTCGGAGGCCGATTACCCCGCCAAAGGGGGACACTTCGGGCCGCACAACATCCACGAAAATCGCCCCGGCAGTTTCGTCAGCTCCGAGCTGATCTTCGCGACCTACCAGAACGCCGGAGTACGGGTCTTCGACATTCGCGACCAGTACCGCCCGGATGAGGTCGCAGCGTGGGTGCCGCCGACGCCGGCGCGCATGATGGATCACAGGCCGGGGCGCGCCCGCGTCATCCAATCGGCGGACGTGTTCGTGGACAGGAACGGCCTGGTCTACAGCACCGACTACAATGCCGGGCTGTTCATCCTGGAATATGGCGGCTGACCGCGATCAGGCCCCCAGCTTCTGCATCAGCGCGTCCGAGACCTCGAAATTGGCGTAGACGTTCTGCACGTCGTCGTGCTCGTTGAGCGTTTCGATCAGCCTGAACAGCTTCTCGCCCTGCTCGTCGTTGATCGCGACGATGTTCTGCGGCTTCCACACCAGGGCCGCCTTGCGCGGCTCGCCGAATTTCGCCTCCAACGCCTTCGCCACGTCGCGCAGCTGATCCTGTGCCGTGTAGATTTCGTGCCCGCCCTCGTTCGAGACCACGTCGTCCGCGCCCGCCTCGATCGCGGCCTCCAACATGGCGTCGGCACTCGCGGCTTCGGCATCGTACTCGACCACTCCGACGTGATCGAACATGAAGGAGACCGCGCCGGTCTCGGCGAGGTTGCCGCCGGATTTGGCGAAGGTCGCGCGCACCTCGCCGGCGGTGCGGTTGCGGTTGTCGGTCAAGACCTCGACGATGACGGCGACGCCGCCGGGTCCGTAGCCCTCGTAGCGGATTTCGTCGTAGCTCTCGGCGTCGCCGCCGGCCGCCTTCTTGATCGCGCGGTCGATATTGTCCTTCGGCATGTTCTCGGCGCGGGCGGCGAGCACGGCCGCACGCAGGCGCGGATTCATGACCGGGTCGGGCAACCCCAGCTTCGCCGAGACGGTGATTTCGCGCGCGAGCTTTCCGAACAACTTGGATTTCGCCGCATCCTGCCGCCCCTTGCGGTGCATGATGTTCTTGAACTGGGAATGGCCGGCCATGGCTTGCTCCTCGACGCCACGCCCCGCGCAAGATCAGGCGCGATCGGCGAGCCGCGAATAATGAATTGATGTCGGCGGGTTATAGGGCGCGGCCCGAGGAAAATCCAGAATATCGGGTTCAGTTCCAGAATGTCGGCTTCGTCTGCTCCAGCCGACCGCCCAGGCGCACGGCGGCGACGCGGCGCGCGAGCCCGGTGGCATCGTCGGTCTCCACCGCCAGCGCGCACAACGTCGCCTCGCCCAACGCGGGCTCGAAGCGCGCGCCGGGAATCTTGCGCAGGAACCGGTTCATCGGCTCGTCCTTGTCCATGCCGATGATGGAATTGTAGTCGCCGGTCATGCCGACATCGGACACGAACGCGGTGCCGCCCGGAAGAATCTGGTGATCCGCGGTCGGCGCATGGGTGTGAGTGCCGACGACGAGGCTCGCACGGCCGTCACAGAAGTGGCCCATCGCCTGCTTCTCGCTCGTCGCCTCGGCATGAATGTCGACGACGACAGCGTCGGCCGCCTGCCCGAGCAGACAGGCCGCGAGCTGGTACTCGACCGCAGCGAAGGGATCGTCGAGCGGATCCATGAAGATGCGGCCCATCGCGTTGACGACCAGCACGCGGGCGCCGCTCTTGGCTTCGAGCAGCGCGACGCCGCGGCCGGGCGTGCCGGGCGGATAATTGATCGGGCGAATGAGCTTCGGCGCGCGCTCGATGAACACCAGCGCCTCCTTCTGGTCCCAGGAATGGTTGCCGCCGGTGATCACGTCGGCACCGGCGTCGACGAATTCCTGGTAGATCGCCTCGGTGATGCCGAAGCCGCCCGCGGCATTCTCGCCGTTGACCGCGACGAAATCGAGCTTCCAGTCCCGCACCAGGGAGGGCAGGCGTTCGACGAGCGCGGCGCGCCCGCTGCGGCCCACGATGTCGCCGATGAAGAGGATGCGCATGCGCTAAATTGCCCGACAGTCGATGACCTCGCGCTCGGTTAGCACGATATCCAGGCGCGCGTCGCGGGGGGTCGTCGGCAGGCTCGCCAGTTCCTGGGCAGCGAAGGCGATGCCGACGGCGAGGACGGTCTTGCGCGCGCCCAAGGCGGTGATGGTCATGTCGTAGTAGCCGGCGCCGTAGCCGATGCGATGGCCGTTGCGCGCGAAGGCGAGCATCGGCACGAGCACGAGGTCGGGAAACACCTCGGGCGCCTCCGGCTTGGGCTCGCGGATACCCCACACGCCCGCCGCCAGCGTCTCGCCGACCGCATAGGCGCGCATGACGAGCGGTTTTCCTCGTCCGGCGACCACCGGCAGCGCAAGCTGCGCGCCGAGGCCGGCGAGGGCACGCATCAGCGGAACCGGATTGACCTCGCTCTTCATCGGCATGAAGCCGGAGACGATCATGCCCGGCGCCACGGCGACCGGAAACGGCCGCGCCGCGATCGCTGCCGCCGCCGCCGCACGCATGTCGGGAGCGAGCGCATCGCGGCGTACCTTCGCTTCGTGGCGGATCGCCGCCTTGGCATCGTCGACGGAAGGAGCCATTGATCCGTATCCCGAATCACAGGCAGAAGCGGTGACTATTCGCCTCACTGCCCGCAGCTGCTTGTTGAAGGGAGTGATGTGATACGATGATCGCCTGGCACGAGGCCGTTGGAAATCCTGCTTGCGCGGGCGTCTGAATCAAGGCGATCGGCGAACAAATTGCGCTGGTCGAATCGGGAACCTGGCCAAAGGGGAAGGCGATGCTGAAGCGTTTCGATCATCTCACCATCGTCGTGCAGGACGTCGATCGCGCCAAGCAGTTCTTCGGGGTCTTGGGATTCAAGGAAGCCATGTCCGTCGTCATTGCCGGCGAGCCATTCGCCAGCTACATGGGCGTCCCAGGCATCGAAGCCGAGCATGTCACGCTGGTGCTGGAGAACATATCTCCGCGAACGGAGATCCAGCTGCTGCGATACCGCCACCCCGAGGCCCTGCCCGATCCGCATATCCGCGATCTGCACAAGCTCGGCCTGAACCACATCTGCTTTGCAGTCGATGACATCGAGGCTGAAGTGGCCAAGCTCAGATCGAGCGGGTTCAAGACGCGCAACGAGATCATGGACTTCCATTCGCGCAAGCTGGTGTTCATCGAGGGGCCCGAGGGTGTGACCGTTGAACTCTCGCAGTGGCATTGAAGCACGGCGTCGCTCGGCGCTTTGTTGGCCCGCTCGTTGCAGCTGCACCTCGAACAGATGAGTCTCGCACCTAATGCGGCCGAAGTCGCCGGTTCCTCCGTTCTCGAAGACCAAGCCCGATCGACCGGTATGCCGGAGAGGACCGAGAGGAAGTGCGGAGCCGCGATGGCCGTTGGAGCGTCGATCCCGGGTTCCCTACGAAAGTAGGTGGGCGCCATATGTCCGAGCCCACGAGCCCGGTCAGGGACAGCTCCCTTGAGGATCGATAAGGCCCCGGGGATATGGCTCCGGACGCACCTCGCAGCCCCGCTCGGCCAATGTAGTGCGGATGCGGGCGCGGCGCTACCCGGGCGGCCAATCCGCTCATCCCATCGGCACGCCGCCGTCGCCGACCGTCTGATTGAGCCTTCTCGTGATGTCCTCGATGCGCTCGGCCGCGGCGTTGAG
>JBAUOM010000104.1:0-14446 GCA_049579765.1 Xanthobacteraceae bacterium | reverse complement strand
ATTAATCCTTTGGCTAATGCAGAGCGCGCGCCTCCGACCAAGCCTGCGCGCGCGGGTATGCCACTGATACCTCTCACGAAAGTGTTACCGCAGATGGGCAATGACCCGCGTGCCCACGGCGCGCTCGTCACGACCGCCCGTGGATCGGCAATCGCCGGGCGAATCGCCTTGCTGGACGGGCCGCCAAAATTGGATCCGGCGCGCGGAGATCCGCGCTCCCGCCTCCGCTACTTCTTGCGAAAGCGGTCAAGCGGCACGACTTCGCCGCCTCCTGCCGGTTTTGCCGCCTCCTCGGCTGCGGACTTAGCCCCCTCGGGGTTGGCGGGGGCAGGCACCGTCAAGGCCGCCGGTGCCGTGCCTTTGCGCTCCGTCGGCAGGGCAGATGTGCCGGTCTCCTGACCCGCGGGAGCGCTTGCGCCTTCAGCGTCGCCCTCGCTCTCCACGGTCTCCTCGAACTGGAGGCCGAATTGCACCGAAGGATCGAAGAAGCCCTTCACCGCGGCAAATGGAACGGTCAGCCGTTCGGGAATGCCGCCGAAAGACAAGCCGACCTCGAACCCGTCTTCGGTCACCACCAGATCCCAAAACTGGTGCTGCAGGATAATGGTCATCTCCTCGGGGTATTGCGCCAGCAGGCGCGGCGACAGCCCCACGCCGTCGGCCCGGGTGTTGAAGGAAACATAGAAATGATGTTCTCCGGGCAGTCCGTTCTTGGCGGAGTCGGCGAGGACTTGGCGGACCACTCCGCGCAAGGCCTCTTGCGCCAAGATGTCGTAGCGGATGTGGTCGACGGCCATGGACTTGATTGCTTCCCTCGCTGAGGAGCAGGACTCCGTGCATCCGGCTCCATGCTAGCGCGCATGAGTGCGAGCGCGCCAGGGTCGCCCTGAAATATGGAAGTGGAGGCTTCTGTTGCCAGGTGCCTCCGAACCCCGCCTGAGGCTGCTAAGACCTCAGGGCTTCAGATCGGTATTCCAAACCGCATTACGCGGCCTGGGCAACCGGAGCATAGTTGTCGTTGGCAACTATGAATTTGGCCCGGTAACGGTGGAACCATGCCGAGCAAAAGCACGCCCTTTACGCCCTCGTCGATCCTATTTCGCCCCCGTATCAGGGATCAGTATTCAGTGGTCGGCGATCACGGACGCATCCGATCGCCTGGCCCCTGATCACTGACCCCCTGATGGTGGAGGCGCCGGGTACTGCCCCCGGGTCCGATAGGTTTATTCCGGCGGCCATTTATCGCCATAGCCGGCTCGCGCCGGCACCCACCAATATAAGGCTTGTGACCCGGCGAAAAAAGAGCGAGCGCGCAGGTCGCGGCGATGCGACGGTTCTAGGCGAGCTTCATCGCCGGCTCATGGCCGCACTGCCGACAAATCGTTTGGTCCACCCTGCGGCGCGGTCTAACTCTCGAATATGTCCGAAACAGTCTCCGCAGCTTCGACACCGTCTCCTCCGATACCGTCCCCGCCGGCACCTGCGCTGCTCGAACTCTTCGCCGCCTTCGCCTTCATCTCGCTTTGCGGGTTCGGCGGGGTTTTGGCCTGGTCGCGGCGCATGCTGGTCGAGGAGCGGAAGTGGATGACGGTAGACGAATTCAACGATGCCTACGCGCTGTGCCAACTCCTGCCCGGCGCCAATGTCGTGAACCTGTCGGTCGTGTTCGGCCGCCGTATCCGCGGTCTCGCCGGCGCGGCGGTTGCGCTGGTGGGATTGGTAGGGCCTCCGTTCGTGATCGTGACGCTGATCGGCTTCGCTTATGCGCGCATGGGCGAGATCGCGGCGCTGCAGCGCATGCTGCTCGGCGTCGCCGCGGCGGCGGCAGGATTGATCATAGGCACTTGTGCGAAGATGGCGTTGCCGCTGTTCAAGGATCGTCTCGGGCTTGCCCCGCTGGTGGCGCTGGCGACCTTCGCCTCGGTCGGCGTGTTGCGCTGGCCGCTCTATTGGGCACTTGCCGTGCTGGTGCCGCTGAGTATCGCAATCGCATGGCTGCGGCGATGAAGGACGACGGCGGCACGCTGCTTACGCTCGCGGGCTATTTTGCCCTGATGTCGCTGTTCGCCATCGGTGGCGCCAATTCCGCCGTGCCCGAGATGCAGCGCGTTGCGGTCGAGGTCGAAGGCTGGATGACGGCGCGACAGTTCGCCGACCTGTTCGCGATCGCGCAAGTAACGCCAGGGCCGAACGTCATCATCGTCAGCCTGATCGGCTACAATGCGGCGGGTCTGCTCGGAGCCCTGGTCGCAACCTTGGCCATGTGCGGGCCCTCCTGCATCTTCGCGTTCTATGTCGGAGAGATGTGGGAGCGCTTCCGGCACGCGCCGTGGCGGATCGCAATTCAAGCCGGCCTGCTTCCGATCTCGATCGGGCTGATCGCGGCCAGCGCCTTCGTCGTGGCGTCGGCAGCCGCGCACAGCATTGCGGCCGTTGCGATGACGCTGGCCGCTGCGGTGGCGATCTACACGACACGGTTGAATCCCCTGTGGATTTTCGCCGTCGCCGCGCTGCTCGGGTTGGCCGACCTGTTGTGATGTTAATTTGGCTGCTTCCCGTCGCCCATTGGGATGTGCTACTGACCTTAAGGAGTGTTAAGGGGGCTGTAGTTTCCCAGCACTTCTCGGTTTCGAGGGGAGTAATCATGTCCGAGGGCGTCAATCCGTCCCCGAAGCAGCCGGGCTTCGGTTTCTCGTTTCGCAATGCGAGCAGCCTGAGGGGTGGATTGCTGATTGCCCTGTGCGCTCTGGGGCTGCTGGTCGGCACGTTCTACGTACCTAGTCCCACGGTTCCGCGAACAATCGCAGCGGTGTTGCTCTTGATAGGCATCGCGGTCACGGCCCGACTGGTGCCGGTCCGCGCGCCGCAGGATTTCTATGGCGGCGTGGTGCTGGCGATGATCGCGACATTGGCGTTGATCGCTTCCGCCGAGTTGCCCGGCCAGCGCGGCTTTGCCTTCGGTCCCGGAACCGCGCCGCGTCTTTTCGCCGGCGTGCTGATTGCGCTCGGCGCCGCGGTCGCGATCGTCGGCGTTTCCGTCGACGGGCCGCAGATCGAAAAATACAAGCTTCGCGGCCCGGTCCTCGTCATCGCCGCGATCCTCAGTTTCGCGGCCACGATCCGTCAGGTGGGCATGGTCCCGGCGACTTTCCTGGCGTTCATGATCTCGATCCTCGGCTCGCGGGAAATGCGCTGGATCGAAAGCCTCATTGCAGCCGCGGCGATGACCGCCTTCTGCGTCCTCCTGTTCGTCTACCTGCTCAACCTGCCGTTCCAACTCTGGCCGCGATTCTTCTGACGCGGGAGGCGTAACTCATGTCGGACCTGCTCGCGAATCTGGCGTTGGGCTTCCACGTCGCGGCCAACCCATACAATATCCTCTTCTGCCTGCTCGGTGCGCTGGTTGGAACCCTGGTGGGCGTGCTGCCCGGCGTCGGCTCGGTCGCCACCATCGCGATGCTGCTGCCCATCACCTTTGGCCTGCCGCCCGTCGGTGCGCTGATCATGCTCGCCGGCATTTATTACGGCGCGCAGTACGGCGGCTCGACGACTTCGGTGCTGGTCAACATCCCGGGCGAGGCCACCTCCGTCGTCACCTGCCTCGACGGCCACCAAATGGCGAAGCAAGGCCGCGCGGGGCCCGCGCTCGCCATCGCGGCCATCGGCTCGGTGTTCGCCGGCTGCGTGGCGACGGTGCTGGTCGCCGCGCTCGGTGCGCCGCTGACCGGCCTCGCGCTGCTGTTCGGACCGGCAGAATATTTCTCGCTGATGTGCCTCGGCCTCATCTTCGCGGTCGTCCTCGCCAAGGGTTCGCTGCTCAAAGCCATCGCCATGGTCGTCACCGGGCTGCTGCTGTCGATGATGGGCTCGGATCTGGAAACCGGCGCCGGCCGGATGACCTTCGACATCCCCGAACTGGCCGACGGTATCGGGTTCGCCAATATCGCCATGGGCGTGTTCGGATTCGCGGAGATCATCCGCAATCTCGAGCTACCGCCCGAGAGCCGCGCCATCCTCAAGACCAAGATCAGCGGCCTGATGCCGACCCGCCAGGACTTGATCGATTCCTCAGGCGCGATCGCTCGCGGCACGCTCATCGGCTCGCTCGTGGGAATTCTCCCGGGCGGCGGCGCCGTGATCGCGTCGTTCGCCGCCTACACCTTCGAGAAGAAGATATCCAAGCATCCGGAGCGCTTCGGTCGCGGGGCGATCCAGGGCGTGGCCGCGCCGGAGAGCGCCAACAATGCGGCGGCGCAGACCTCGTTCATCCCGCTGCTCACGCTCGGCATTCCGCCGAACGCGGTGATGGCGCTGATGGTCGGCGCCATGACCATCCACGGCATCGTTCCGGGCCCGCAGGTGATGACCAAGCAGCCGGAGCTGTTCTGGGGCATGATCGCGTCGATGTGGATCGGCAATCTGATGCTCGTCATCATCAATCTGCCGCTGGTCGGCGTCTGGGTCAGCCTGCTGCGCGTTCCCTACCGGTTGCTGTTTCCGTCGATCATCGTGTTTTGCTGTATCGGCATCTACTCCATCAACAACTCGCCGTTCGACGTCTCGATCGCGGCGATGTTCGGCATCGTCGGATATTGGCTGCTCAAGCACGACTTCGAGCCGGCGCCCTTGCTGCTCGGCTTCGTGCTGGGACCGCTCATGGAGGAGAACCTGCGCCGCGCCATGCTGATCGCCCGCGGCGACGCAACCGTGTTCTTCACGCGGCCGATATCGGCGGGCCTGCTGAGCATCGCCATCCTTCTGCTCGTTGTGGCCGGGCTGCCGAAAATCCGCCGCCGCCGCGACGAGGTGTTCGTAGAGTAGGACGCGCGGCTCGTAGCCGTCGCGCAGCGCTGCGGCGTGGAGCAGAGCGAGAGCGAGCCATCAGGGCGGCCGGTCCGGCGCAGAGAGCTTGCATCCACAACCCCTTCCGCATTTCCCTGGAAGCCGGGACGGCGGTAGACTCCGCCCCCCGACTCGGCACTTTGCCGCCGGAGGGTTGGGCCCATGCGCCAATATCACGACCTGCTGGAGCGAATTCTCGCCGACGGCGTGGAGAAGCACGACCGTACCGGCACCGGCACGCTGTCGGTGTTCGGCCACCAGATGCGCTTCGATCTCGCGCACGGCTTCCCGCTCGCCACGACCAAGAAGCTGCACCTGCGATCGATCATCCACGAGCTGCTCTGGTTCCTCGCCGGCGACACCAACGTCAAATATCTCAACCAACACGGCGTCACCATCTGGGACGAGTGGGCGGACGAGGCCGGCGAGCTCGGACCGGTCTACGGCCGGCAATGGCGCGCGTGGCCGGCGCCGGACGGCGGCACCATCGATCAGATCGCCAATGTCGTGTCCGCGATTCGCCGCAATCCGGATTCGCGCCGTCTCGTCGTCTCGGCCTGGAACCCGGCGGAGGTCGATAGGATGGCGCTGCCGCCTTGCCACTGCCTGTTCCAGTTCTACGCCGCCAAGGGCAGGCTCTCCTGTCAGCTCTATCAGCGCTCGGCCGACGCTTTCCTCGGTGTGCCGTTCAACATCGCCTCCTATGCGTTGCTGACCTCGATGGTGGCGCACGTGACCGGGTTGCAGGCCGGCGAGTTCGTGCACACGCTCGGCGATGCGCATCTTTATCTCAACCATGTGGAGCAGGCGCGGCTGCAGCTCTCGCGGGCGCCGCGACCGCTGCCGAGAATGCTGCTCAATCCGGCCGCGACCGATCTCTTCGCTTTCCGCTACGAGGATTTCTCGCTCGAGGGCTACGACCCGCACCCCCACATCAAGGCGCAGGTGGCGGTCTGAGCCGCGCGGGGCCGCGCCGCCGAAACGCATGGCCTGCTTGGCGTGCCAGCTTGTCGATTGCGGCCAGCAGGAAGACCGTGAACTGACGGGTGAGCTTGCGCATGCGCGCTCGCCAGCGCCGCATCGCCGACGGCGCTCAGGGCCACGGACGTTGCAAAATAGGAGAGATGCGCTTCATCCAACGCGGCCTTTCATTGCAACGGTGCCACAATTTATGTCTGTAACGAGTGCAACCATATAATGAGATGCTCGCCGGCTCGATCCGTGCCCGGGCGGTGATCGCCGCGGCAACACATGGGGCGAAAAGCCGGGAACAGCCGGTTACGAGTTGACTGATCATGCCGAGCATTGCGTTGGTTCTCGTCGTCGCCGTGGCCGACAATGACGTCATCGGGCAGGGCGGTCGCCTGCCGTGGCGCCTCAAGTCCGACATGCAACGGTTCCGCGCCCTGACGTGGGGTCGGCCGATCGTCGTGGGTCGAAGGACCTATCTGTCATTCAGCCGGCAGCCGCTGCCCGGCCGCACCAATATCGTGGTAACCCGCGATCCGAATTTTACCGCCGCGGGCGCGCTCGTCACCGCGAGCCTTGCCGCTGCGCTTGAGGCCGCGCGCGGCGACGCGTTGCGCCGCGGGGTGGACACGATCGTGGTGGTGGGTGGGGCGGACATCTACGCGCAGACTATCGAGCGTGCGGATCGAATGCTGGTCACCCGTGTGCACTTGAAACCGGACGGCGACACCAAGTTCCCCGCCATCGACCCGGACGTTTGGAAGGAAGTGCAGCGGACCGAACACGGCGCCGGGCCGGACGACGATGTGGGCTACACCGCGCACGTTTATGAGCGGCATTGAGCCGCGACGAGTCGGGATGGGCAGACGCCGACCGGGTTGCAAGCCCATGCGCCGCCGCGTCGCACGCATGACGCCCGCGTTGTAACGCCGTGGCGGCTCCCCTATAACCCCCGGACCCAAAGGCGCGGCGGCGCGGGGCCCGCCCAGCGAGGAGACAGCCGATGCCGTGGAGCAATCAGGGCGGCGGACCCTGGGGATCAGGGGGAGGCAAGGGCCCCTGGGGCTCGGGCCAGCCACCGTCCGGCCCGACGCCGCCCGATCTCGAGGAGTTTCTGCGCCGCAGCCAGGATCGGCTGCGCACTGTGCTGCCCGGCGGCAGTCTCGGCGGCAAGGGCCTGGTCCTGATTGTGGTGGCCGCGGTCGCGATTTGGGGCTTTTCCGGATTCTTCCGCGTCGAGCCCGACGAGCTCGGCGTGGTGCTGCGCTTCGGCAAAGCCGTGCGCCAGGTGCAGCCGGGGCTCAATTATCACCTCCCGTATCCGATCGAGACGGTGCTGACCCCGAAGGCGCTGCGCGTCAACAAGATCGATATCGGCATGCGGGTGGTGGAGGATCTGCGCCGCGGCAGCACGATTCGCGACGTGCCGGAGGAGAGCCTGATGCTTACCGGCGACGAGAACATCGTCGACGTCGATTTCTCGGTGCTGTGGAAGATCAAGCCCAACGGAGTGGAAGCCTATCTGTTCAACATCCAGCAGCCCGAAGGTACGGTGAAGGCCGTCGCTGAAAGCGCCATGCGCGAGATCATCGGCCGCTCCAACCTTCAGCCAATTCTGACCGGGGCGCGGCAGAACATCGAGGCTAGCGTGCAGGAATTGATGCAGTCGATCCTCGACAAATACGGCGCGGGCGTCCAGATCACCCAGGTCCAACTCCAGAAAGTCGATCCGCCATCGCAAGTGATCGATGCCTTCCGCGACGTGCAGGCGGCCCGTGCCGACCTCGAGCGCGCGCAGAACGAGGCGCAAAGCTACGCCAACAAGGTGGTGCCGGAAGCGCGCGGACGCGCGGCGCAGATCACCCAGAGCGCCGAAGCCTATCGCGAGCAGACGGTCGCCGAGGCGAAGGGCGCGACCTCGCGCTTCATCCAGGTCTACGACGAATACAAGAAGGCGCCCGACGTCACCCGCGAGCGCATGTACTTGGAGACCATGGAACGGCTGTTCGGGGGCACCGACAAGATCATCATGGATTCGGGCACCGGGGCCGTTCCCTATCTGCCGCTCGACCAGCTGCTGCGGCGATCGCCGACGCCGGCGCCGACCACGGCGCCGCAGACCGGGGGCGCGCGATGAGACTCAATCTCGCCGGCGGCATCATCGCCGCCCTCATCATCGTGGCGCTGATCGTCGCCTACGGCACCCTGTTCACGGTGTACCAGACCCGCCAGGCGCTGGTGGTCCGGCTGGGCCAGCCGGTTCGCGTCGTCACTCAGCCCGGCTTGCACACCAAGGTCCCGCTCATCGACAGCGTCATCAGCATCGACAAGCGCATCCTCGATCTGGAAAACCCGGCGCAGGAGGTCATCGCTTCCGACCAGAAGCGCTTGGTGGTCGATGCGTTCGCCCGCTACAGCATCAAGGAGCCGCTGAGGTTCTACCAGACGGTCGGCACCGTCGATGCCGCGAACTTGCAGCTATCGATCCTGCTCAACTCGGCGCTGCGCCGCGTGCTCGGCGAGGCCACGCTGACGCAGGTGGTGCGCGATGAGCGCGAACACCTGATGGCACGAGTGCGAGACCAACTCGGCGCCGAGGCGAAGGCCTATGGCATCGACGTCGTCGATGTTCGCATTCGACGCGCCGACCTGCCGGAACAGAACAGCCAGGCGGTCTACCAGCGCATGCAGACTGAGCGCCAGCAGGAGGCGGCGCAAATCCGCGCCCAGGGCAACCAGCGCGGGCAGGAGATCCGCGCCAAGGCGGATCGCGAGGTCACGGTGCTTCTCGCCGACGCGCAGTCGCAGGGCGAGCGGACCCGCGGCGAGGGCGACGCCGAGCGCAACCGCATCTTCGCCGATGCCTACGGACGTGATCCCGGCTTTTTCTCGTTCTACCGTTCGATGCAGGCCTACGAGGCGGGGCTGCGCCCCAACGACACCCGCATGCTGCTCAAGCCCGACTCGGACTTCTTCCGCTACTTCGTCGATCCGTCGGGCAAGACGCGCGAGGGCGGCACCGCTAGCGGCGCCCCCGTTCCAGGCGCTCCCGTTCCAAGCGCTCCAGTACCAGCCGCTCCCGTACCAGGCGCCTCTGCGAAATAGCAGAGACGCTCGCCCGTCGCACCGGCTAGGCAGAGATGGCCCAGTTCATCGTTGCGATCGGTCTCGTGCTGGTCATCGAAGGACTGCTGTTCGCCGCCTTCCCGCGTGCCGCCAAGCGGCTGGCGGCGAGCGCGCTGGAGAGCCCGGAAACGTCGCTGCGGGTCGCTGGTATCGTTTCGGCGGCGCTCGGGATCGTCCTGATCTGGATCGTGCGCGGATGAGCAGGGGAAGCCGCTCGATGACCGTTGGCGCGAGCGCGGCGGTCCCGATTCCGCCCCAATCGGGGACCTAATTCGCTCCATCGACATCGCCCTTGCGTCCGTTGCCGGACGGGAGCAGTGTCCCGCCTCGCCCCCACTTCAGGAGCCTAGACGTCCATGCTCGGCACTCTTGCCCATTTCGTCCGGGAGGTCCGCCGGCCTGCCCTGGCCACAGTTGCCGCGGCAGCGATGGTCTTGCCGGCGCTCTCGACTGCATCGGCCGTGCGCGGCCCGGACAACATCGCCGACATCGCCGAGAAGGTGATCGACGCGGTGGTGAACATCTCCACTTCGCAAAAGGTCGAGACGCGCAACCTGCCGGTGCCGCAGCTGCCGAACGATCCGCAGCTGGACGAGCTGTTCCGGGACTTCTTCAATCGACGCGGCCAGGGCGATCAGCAGAACCGCGAGCGGGGGCCGCGCCGCGTCAATTCGCTCGGCTCCGGCTTCATCATCGATCCGTCCGGCATCGTGGTCACCAACAACCATGTTATCGCCGAAGCCGACGAGATCACCGTCATCCTCAACGACGGCGCGCGGCTCAAGGCCGAGCTCATCGGCAAGGATCAGAAGACCGACCTCGCGCTGCTGAGGGTCAAGCCCGACAAGCCACTCAAGGCGGTGAAGTTCGGCGACTCGGAGAAGCTGCGGCTGGGCGAATGGGTCGTCGCCATCGGCAACCCGTTCAGCCTCGGCGGCACGGTGACCGCCGGCATCGTCTCGGCGCGCAACCGCGACATCAATTCGGGCCCCTACGACAACTACATTCAGACCGACGCCGCCATCAATCGCGGCAATTCCGGTGGGCCCCTGTTCAACCTCGACGGCGAGGTAGTCGGAATCAACACTGCGATCATCTCTCCCTCCGGCGGCTCGATCGGCATCGGCTTTGCGGTGCCGTCGAAAACGGCGGTGCCGGTGATCGATCAGCTCAAGCAATTCGGCGAGACCCGGCGCGGCTGGCTCGGCGTGCGCATCCAGCAGGTGACGGACGAAATCGCGGACAGCCTCAAGATCAGTCCGCCGCGCGGCGCACTGGTCGCCGGCGTCGACGACAAGGGGCCGGCCAAGCCGGCCGGCATCGAACCCGGCGATGTGATCGTGAAATTCGACGGCAAGGACATCAAGGAGATGCGTGACCTGCCGCGTGTCGTCGCCGACACCCCGGTCGGCAAGCAGACGCCGGTGGTCGTCATCCGCAAGGGCAAGGAAGAAACCAGGACCGTGACGCTCGGCCGGCTCGAAGACGGCGAGAAGCTGGCCGCCGCCGACCAGAAGGGCGATAGCCCGCCCGAGCAGACAGTGGTCAAGAAGACGCTCGGCATCGAGCTCGCCAACATGTCCACCGATTTGCGCAAACGCTACAAGATCAAGGACACCGTGAACGGCGTCGTCATCACCGGGATCGATCCGAGCTCGCCCGCGGCCGACAAGCGCCTGTCGCCTGGCGATGTCATCGTGGAGATCGCCCAGGAGGCGGTCGCGAGCGCCGACGACCTCCAGGCCAAGATCGACAAGCTCAAGAAGGACGGCCGTAAATCGGCGCTGCTGCTGGTGGCGGGCGCCGACGGGGAGCTGCGCTTCGTGGCCTTGAGCCTGCAATGAGCCGGACGACGGAGGACAGCTGAGGGAGGCGGAAGGTCCTCCGCCTTGCTTAACCGTCGCCGGTCGTTCGATCGCCGTGGTCTGAAGCGAATTCCTCCCGCCGATAGCCCTGGGCGTAGAGCAGCGCGGTGAGATCGCCGTGGTCGATGCGCGCGGCCGCGGCCGCCGCCACCCGGGGCTTGGCGTGATAGGCGACGCCGAGGCCCGCCGCCTGGATCATGGCGATGTCGTTTGCGCCGTCGCCGGCGACCAGGGTCTGTCGCGCAGACAGGCCGAGCCGGCGCGTGAGATCGATCAGGGTTGCGAGCTTGCCCTCGCGCCCGAAGATCGGCTCGGCCACCTCGCCGGTCAGCCGACCGGCGGCATCGAGGACGAGCGTGTTGGCGCGGTTCTCGTCGAAGCCGAGCATGGCGGCGATGCGCGCCGTGAACAGCGTGAACCCGCCGGTGACGAGGCAGGTATAGGCGCCGTTCCTGCGCAGCGTCGCTATCAAAATGCGGGCCCCCGGGGTGAGCCGGATTCGCTGCGCGATGACCTCGTCGATGATCGAAGCCGGCAACCCTTTGAGCAGCGCCACCCGCTCGCGCAGTGCCGGCGCGAATTCGATCTCGCCGCGCATGGCACGCTCCGTGATGGCGGCAACGCGCTGCTTGAGCCCGGCATAGTCGGCGAGCTCGTCGATGCATTCCTGGCCGATCATGGTGGAATCCATGTCGGCCAGGAACAACGCCTTGCGCCGGCCGTCCGCCTGCTGCACGCACACGTCGACCTTTGCGTCTGCAAGCGCCGCGCGCACCCGCTCGGCGAGCCCATGGTTGTCGTTTCCTCCCGGCGCGGTAAAGGGAATGTCGGCGGCGATGCCGGGGTCGAGCCAGATCGGCGCCTGCGGCGCGGGCAGCGCTCCGCGAACGCGCTCGATCAGCGCTGCATCGAGGGCGGGCGCCGCCGGATTTGAGATCAGAGTGGCAACGAAGGCCATGGGATGACCGTGCGGGCACCATCAAAGCGGGCGGTGCTTATCGCAGGGCCGACCGCCAGCGGCAAGTCGGCGCTCGCGCTGCGCTTGGCGGAAGAGCTCGGCGGCACGATCATCAACGCCGATTCCATGCAGGTCTATCGCGACCTGCGCATCGTCACCGCCCGCCCGACGCCGCACGACGAGGCGCGCGCGCCGCATCTGCTCTACGGCCACGTCGACGCGGCCGAGAACTACTCGGTCGGCCGCTGGTGCGTCGATGCCGGCGCCGCCTTCGCCGCTGTCGAGCGGGCAGGGCGCTTGCCCATCGTGGTCGGCGGCACCGGCCTCTATTTCAAGGCTTTGACCCGCGGCCTTGCCGCCGTCCCCGCAATCCCGCCCGGCATCCGCGCGGCGCTGCGAGCGCGGCTGAAAGCCGAAGGTGTGGCGCCGCTCCATGCCGAGCTCGCCCTTCGCGATCCCGCCATGGCGCACCGCCTGATGCCGGGCGACCGTGCCCGCGTTACCCGGGCCCTCGAAGTCGTGCTGGCGACGGGCCGTTCGCTTGCGGACTGGCACGCGCACGGCATGCAGCCTGTGCTGGATCCGCAGCATGCGATCGGAATCTTCATGGATGTCGATCGTGCGGAGCTCTACGCCCGCATCGACGCCCGGTTCGACGCCATGCTGGCGTCGGGCGCCCTCGACGAAGCGCGCGCGCTCGGCCGCCGCGGCCTCGATGCCGCGCTGCCCGCCATGAAGGCGCACGGCGTGCCCTGGCTGTTGCGGCATCTCGCAGGCGAGATCGATCTCGCCACCGCTGCGGCGGAGGCAAAGCGCGACACCCGGCGCTACAGCAAGCGGCAGGCGACCTGGTTCCGCCATCAGCTCCCGGATTGGACCTGGGTCGCTGCCGACATGGCGTTGGGCGAGATCCGCCGTGCGCTCGGCCGCTGACGGGCGGGTTTCTGCCGCCAGAACGCCAGCGCTGCGACCGCGAGGCCGGCGGCCAATACCCACCAGGCCGGCCGCACCTCCATGTCGATGTCGAGATGAGCCAGCAGGACGCGCCGTGCGTCGACGCCGCTGGTGAACATGTAGAGCGTCGCTTCGCCGACCGCGGTGACGCCGGCGGCGAAGACCGCGAGCAGCAGGAGGTGCGTCGGGGTCACCTCGCCGTTGCGCCGATGGAGAACGCGGTAGGCGAGCAACCACACCAGAAATCCTGCCATCAGCACCGGCTGGTAGATCTCCAGCTTGGACTGCATGAAGAAATGCACGGTGGCGAGCAGCGCGATGCCGTAAACGAGGCGGTGCAGCGCGTTCCAGCGCCGCGATCCCAGCCGTCGGATGGCGCCATCGGTCGAGGTCGAGGCCAGCGCGATCAGGCCCGCCAGCCCCAACGCGCCGATCAAGAGATAGATGCGCAGGACGATCTCGCTCGCCACTTTGAAAACGTCGAAATGCTGGTCGAGGATGTAGAGCGAGAGGTGCAGGAGGGCGTAGCCCGCGCAGGCGACGCCGAACGTGCGCCGCGCCAGGATGATACGGGCATAGTGGAGAATGCGCTGCGCCGGCGTGATGGCGAGGGTGATGAGCAGAAACCGCAGCGCCCAGTCTCCGGCCTGGTGGATGGCCTCGGTGACCGGGCGCGCGCCGAGCTCGCCGGCGAAGGCCTGGTAGGCGATCCAAATCGCAGGGAGCAGCGCCGCCACGAAGGCGCCGATCTTGATGGACGACCAGCGCCCCGACCGCTCGCGAAGGAATGGCATGATTCAAGCCCGCTCCAGCGACGGCGCCGAACATACCGGCAGGTCAGATAACGCCCAATCAAATGACGCGCACGGCAGGTTCATCGGCGATCACGATTTCACGAGTGCTCCAGCGCGCGAGTGCGCGCGTCGAGCGCGGGGGCGGCGAGCTTCCTGGCGTAATGGCGGACATCCACGGGCCACGGCTCGATCAATTGATCGAAGCGGTCCGCGCGACCGGCAAACAGCGCTCGTGTCGCCTCCTCGAAACCCGGCCGGTTGCCGGCCATGACGGACATGAAGCGGTAGGCGGCCTCCTGCGATTGGCGGACACGATCCTTGCCCTCGTTCGCACGTCTTGCCTCCTCCACGAGCTTGCGCAGTGCGACCGAGGCGCCTCCCGGCTGGGTATTGAGCCAATCCCAATGCCGCGGCAGCAACGTGACCTCGCGCGCAACGACCCCCAGTTTTGGACGACCCGGACCGCGCGGCGGCGCGTCGGTGACGACGGCCGCCTGCTGGCTGTCCGTTCCTGCGAGCCGCTGCAACACATCCGTCTCGGACCCGCGGAAATCCAGTTCGATGGCTTCGCCCGTGGCCTGATCGAAGATGAGGACCTGCTCGCCCCTCTCGACGACGGTTTTGGCTTTCAGCGCGACGTCGGCGAGGTCGCCGGCCGCGAGGCATCGCGCACCTTGAAATGCGACGCACTGGGTTTGATGGCCTGCTTGCATTGGGAGGCTCCGAGTTTCCGATAATTGTATCCGGATAAAATGTGACGCAAGTATTACCCGGGTGAAATTTTCGCATCCGCCCGCGCACCCCGTTCCTTGACGGCCACCGCGGCAGCCCATATAAGATGGCGCAAGGAAATGCTGGGAAGGACCGCTCTGTGCGCAATTTTATTGCCAAAATGCTCGTAATCGTAGGAGAGCGCACCGCCGGGGATGGCTAAGGGC
>JBAUOM010000103.1:0-2097 GCA_049579765.1 Xanthobacteraceae bacterium | reverse complement strand
CCGACCGGCCGACGACGCCGTTTGCGAGCCTGCTCGCGCCGCGGCCGACGACAGCGGCCGAGCGGGCGCACGCCGCCGTTGGCCCCGACACCATCGCCAAGTTCCTGTTCACGTCGGGATCGACCGGCACCCCCAAGGCGGTGATCAACACCCAGCGCATGTGGTGCTCGAACCAGGCGATGATCCTCTCCCAGCTCGCTTTCTTCGCCGACGAGCCGCCGGTGATCGTCGACTGGTCGCCGTGGCACCATACCGCCGGCGGCAACCACAATTTCGGCTTCGTGCTCTACAACGGCGGCACCTTCTATATCGACGAGGGCAAGCCGGCGCCCGGCCTGATCGAGACCACGGTGCAGAACCTGCGCGAGGTCGCCACCAACTGGTACTTCACGGTGCCGAAAGGCTACGAGGCGCTGCTCCCTTATTTCCGCGCCGACGCGGGGTTGCGCGATACTTTCTTCTCCCGGCTCAAGGTGCTCTGGTTCGCCGGCGCGGCGCTGTCGCAATCGGTGTTCGACGAAATGCAGGAGCTGGCGCTGGCGAGCTGCGGAGAGCGCATCATGTTCCTGACCGGATTGGGCTCGACCGAAAGCGCCCCGATGGCGATTGCGCGCATGTGGCAGAGCAAGGACTCCGCCAATATGGGCGTGCCGGTGCCCGGCGTGGAGCTCAAGCTGGTGGCGAACGAGGGCAAGCTCGAGGCGCGGCTGCGCGGTCCCAACATCATGCCGGGCTATTGGCGGCAGGGCGAGCTCACCGCCGGGGCGTTCGATGCCGACGGCTTCTACCGGCTCGGCGACGCGCTCAAGTTTCAGGACCCCGCCGATCCGCGCGAAGGCCTTCTGTTCGACGGCCGCATCGCCGAGGACTTCAAGCTCGCAACCGGTACCTGGGTGAATGTCGGGCCGCTGCGCGCGCGCCTGCTGGCCCAACTCGAGCCCTATGCCCGCGACGTCGTCATCGCCGGCATCGATCGCAACGAGATCGGCGCGCTGATCTTCCCCAACCTGGACGCCTGCCGCCTCATCGCCGCCGGAGCCGACGACATCGCCGCCGACGCAGGCGTACTGGGCGAATTCCGCACCCGGCTCGCGGCGTTTGCACGAACGAGCACCGGCAGCTCGAACCGCGTCGCCCGCGCCATCCTGCTCGCCGAGCCGCCCTCGCTCGATGCCGGCGAGATGACCGACAAAGGCTCGATCAACCAGCGCGCGGTGCTCGCCCGCCGCGCCGATCTCGTGGCCGAGCTCTACGCGGCGCGACCCTGCGCGCGCGTGCTCGTCATCGATCAGGGAGCGTGACCATGGCCAAAGCCGGGCTCAGCGCGCGTTGGAGCGACATCTGGCTCCTCGCCGGCGTGCGCACGCCGTTCGCCGACTATAACGGCCCGCTGGCGGCGGTGTCGCCGACCGATCTCGGCATCAAGGCCGCGCGCGAGGTGCTCGCGCGCGCGGGCGTGCCACCGCAGGACATCGGCGCGGTCGTTACCGGCTCGATGGCGCAGGCGAGCTTCGACACCTACTGCCTGCCGCGCCATGTCGGGCTCTATTCCGGCGTGCCGATCGAGGTGCCGGCGCACATGGTGCAGCGGGTGTGCGGCACCGGCCTCGAAGTGCTGATGCAGGCGGCGGATATCGTCGCGCACAAGGAGATCGACGTGACGCTCTGCGTCGGCGCGGAATCCATGAGCCGCAATCCCGTCGCGTCCTACACCATGCGCGGGTTCCGCATGGGTGCGGTCGATTTCAAGGACTTTCTCTGGGAGGCGCTGCTCGATCCGGCGGCCGATGCGACCATGGGCGACACCGCCGAGACTCTGGCGCGCCAGTACCAGATCACGCGGCCGGAGGTCGACGCCTTCGCGGCCCAGAGCTTCGCGCGCGCGGTCACGGCGCAGGAATCTGGCTTCCTCGCCGGCGAGATCGCCGCGGTCAAGAGCGAGACCTTCGAGCGCGAGGGCTATGCGCCGCGCGCGCTCAAGCTTCGCGGCGCAAAAGAGCTCGCCGCCGACACCCATGTGCGCCCCTCCCCGGTCGAGACCCTGGCATCGATCCGGCCGGCCTTCGGCGGGGTGCAGACCGGCGGCAATTCCTCCGC
>JBAUOM010000102.1:0-4333 GCA_049579765.1 Xanthobacteraceae bacterium | reverse complement strand
CGCGCGCGCTGCGCCCAGAGCTCGAGCGCGCGCGCGGGGTAGCCGGTCTTTTCCTTTTCCGTCGTGCGCTGCAGCCGGGCATAGACGAAATCGCCGGTGAGGTCGGCGATCAGCGGATGCTTGGCGGAATCGGCGAGCACGGCGGCGACCGAGAACTCCCGCAGCAGCGCGATGAACTCTGGCACGACGAAGCTCTCGTGCCGCACCTCGACCACGTGGCGGAGGGCCTTGCCCGCGAGGCGCCGCGGCAGCAGCGCGAGAAAGGCGGCAAAGTCGTCGCGCTCGAATTTCTTGCCCGGGTGGAATTGCCAGAGGATCGGCCCGAGCTTGCCCCCTAGTTCGAGGACGCCGCTCTTGAAAAACCATTCGATCGATTCGCCCGCCTCGGCGAGCACGCGGCGATGGGTGGCGTAGCGCGGCGCCTTGAGCGAGAACACGAAGTCGTCCGGCGTCTCCGCCGCCCATTTGCGGAAGCTCTCCGGCTTCTGCGTGCTGTAGAACGTGCCGTTGATCTCGATCGTGGTGAGCTTGCGGCTCGCATAGTCGAGTTCGCGCGCCTGCGCGAGCCCCTTGGGATAGAACTCCCCGCGCCAGGGCGCGAACACCCAGCCGCCGATGCCGACACGGATCATGCGCTGATCTCCAGGTGGTTGGCGACGTGTCTCCAACCACCATCAAAGATATGGCCCAACAGTCGGTTAGCCGCATCGGAACAACCGCCGACGACTTTGGACGCTCAATGCCATCGGCAATATATACGAACTGCCGCAGCATTTCGTGCGGCCTATCGGTGCGTGATGGTAACTGTCGTCGATCCTTGATTGTTACGGTAGAACACGCCGTAGAGGCCCGGGATGCCGATGACAGCGTCATTGACGAAAAGAAACAGCTCTCCGTCGCGGGTTGCCGTTATCGGTACGTCGATCAAGTATTGATCCGTTTCATCCGGGTCCAGGAAAGACTCTTCCCCTCCCTTGCCGCCAATTCTCGCCACGACGCGGAACCATGGACGAGTCAATTCCCGCCGCAGTGGAATGGCAGCGATCATCCAAACGGTGTTCCAGAACCCGGGAGCTTCAAGGGAGTAAAAGCCCAAGGTCGCCGGGATGCCGTGGTCGTTGAATGACTCGGTGCTTTCGAATTTGATGACATATCGTTGGTTGCGTTCGAGCCAGACGCCGGTGCTTTGGCACAGTTCGGAGGTCTTGAATTCCTGGAGTGTCACCTTTTTGCCGGGCCCCAGGTTTTTCAAGCCGCCATCATCGACGACTTTCCGCCAGTGCGGGTAGTCAGGGTCAGGGTAGCCATATCGCACTAGTTTCTCCCGGCACACCCAGCCGGCATAGTCCTGAATGTTGAACAGGACGTGACTCGTCAAAGCCAGCCCAAGAAACACGAAAAGCAACGCGAAGACTGCCGGCGCCACATATTTCTTCACACCGGTGTGGATGGCGACATAGGCTGCGCTCGTGCGCAGGCGATAGACCAGGTCCGTGGGCGCTCCAAGATCAACGAGTCTGCCGTTGACGGCGTTCTGCCAGTGGCGCCCCATCTGATCCTGAATCTTGGCGCTGAGCCGCGAGCCCCAAAAAAGCAGTGCCGCGAGGATGCCTGCAAACAGGATCAACCGACCCGGAGCGCGCGCGTAGCCGTTGATCCAGGGCGCCGCCGCCTCGGGCAGGAAGCTGCCGGCCGCCCGCACGACGTCGGACACCCATCGCAACGGGTTGGTCAGTTCGTCGGGAACAGGGTGAGCTTTTTCGAGCGGAAAGATCACGAGCCAGATCGAGACAAATACCGACATGAAGTACACGATGCGGCGCCACCAAATGGTGTTCCAGACCGTTTCCTGCAAATTCGACCGCGCCAGCGCCTGTGCCGAGCTCTCATACGGATTTTGCTCGGGTGGCAGGACCAATCCTTCGGCTGTGACGACTTCGTACCGCTCCGGCAGTCCTTTCGGGGCATACAGATGGGCATCGTTCTGAATGCGCTTGAGAACGCTCTCATGAACTCTTGGAAGCGTCTCGGTGCCCTTTCGCGACAGGAAGTCCTTGCAGAGCTGGAAAATGTTGCGCGGCCCGTATCGGTAGTATCCGCCGAGCCCACTCCTGGGATCATAGATGCGCCCGTCCTTGTCCTGCGCCGTGGTGGGATGCTCAAATGTTTGCGGACTCGCCTCGGCTGCCGACTTAAACTCCAGTCCGCAGGCCTGCGCTTCCGACATCACCCAGATCAGGGAGATCTGAGACACGGAATCGTCGGGATATCCACCGCCGACATTGGAATGCACGCCCGGAAACCAAACCTGGCTGATGCGCTCGTCGGTGAGGTAGCGCTTGCCATCGGCTCGCGGTGCCAGCGGCTCTTCATGACGTTCGTCCCAGAGCACGGGATGAAAGGTCGTTCTCTCGTCGTCGACGGACAACGCATGACACGCGCGCTTGACGCGACCATCCAACTCGTAATCCGGCATCTGCCACGGCCAGATCCATTGGCTGATACCGCGCGCCATTTCCTCGACCGGCATCCCGTAGGCCGCAACGGTGTCCCACAGACCGAGGAAGCGGACCCTGGGATTTTGGCGATTACCGGTTTTGCTGTAGTCGTCGCGGAAAATCAGATGCCCAATCCCGCGTGCAATCTCTTCTGGGCGGAAGTAGCGCGGCCAATAGGTGTGAAAGTTCTCCCGGCGAAAAGCCCGATATGCGGCTTCCGCCTTTGTGCGCAATTCTCTTTCCGAACCCGCTACGACGAGCCCTTGCTCGAGAATCAATCCGATCACGACTCGTATCGTGAACGCACCACGGCTAAATCCAAACCCGAAGATCTCGTCATCCTGGCTGCGATAGTTGCGGCAGGCGAACATGTACAGATCGATAACGTTGCGTTTAAGGCCGTAGCCGAAAGCGCCACCCAGAATCGCAAGCGGCTTGAACGACGAGGTTCCGACGCCGTCGTCGTAAAAAGCGATTTGGTCCGAATGGGTCAGGTCGAGACTTTCGAATATCCGCCAAACGTTCGTTCGCCACACCTTCGCCGCTGAATTTCCGGTACCGTCCGACAGCAGAATGATTTTTCTGGCCATCAAGTTTCTCCTGAAGTGCTCAGGCGATCGCGGCGAGGCAACCGACCGACAAGCCGCGGAGCATCAGTACAACTAACGGTTGTATATGTCCAGAGCGTCTTGAAAGAAGGTAAGGGGGACTTTTGGCTGTGGGCCGTAGGCGAGCCGACCAAATTCGAATCGTACCCGTCCCCGCCGGCGAAGCTATCTCGGAAACGTCGCCGCCATGTCCTTGGCGCCTTGCAATCTGACCTCTTGGTCCATCTTGGCGTCGGTCGCGGCGATGAGCTTGGCCACGACGTTGTGGCGAATGGCGACGGGATTGCGGCGATAGCCCCCCGGCTGGAAGAAATTCGCGGTGGGGACGCGTTCGCGCCATGCCGCCGGCATCCCGATCATGTCGATGCCGTTGCCGTCGCCGGTCAGGTTCATCATCTCGAGCTCGGCCGCGGTCAACGTGCCGGCGTATCCCTGCTTGCGTGCAAACCGGATGGAGTCGAGAAGCTTCTGCACCTGCAGCAGCGGGCCGACATCGAGATCGAGATTGAGCGCATGGATGCCGAGCCCTTTCGGCGTGTCCGCCAACCGGCCGTGGGCGCTCCAGGAATCCGGCACGCTGCGGCTGACCGCGACCATGCTGCGGAGCACGGCGACCTTGTGCTGCAGCGCCGCCTTCGCTTCGCCGCTCGACGCCGCGGCTTTCGCTTGCAAGGTCCGCAGGAAATGATCGCCCTTCTCCGCCAGCAGCTCGACGCTGTTGGTGGACAGGAGTTGGTTGTAGCCGAGCGCGGTCGAAATCGCCCGCGCGTCCGGCCTGGGATATTCCAAGCCCGCCTGCACGTCGTATTTGCCGTTGCCGCCGGACTCGAACGCATAGACGCGAACCGCCTGCTCCGCGGTGAGCCCGGCCGCGGCCGCGATCCTGCCATAGGCGCGTTTGTATTCGATCTCGCTTTGCGGCAGTCGCGGCACGAATCTGAATTCGCGCGCCGCCGCCTGCAGGAAATCGGCGACGACCGGCACGTATTTCCCGGACGGCGGCTCCTCCGCCGGCGCCGAGGGATCGACCGGGCGCGGCGGCCCCGCATACACCGGCGGCTGCGCCAGCACGTAGTCCTGGAGCAGGATGTCCTGGCCGCTGCGGCGTTTGGTCACGCGCAGGCGCCGCTTGTCGGCAACGGCATTCCAATAGCCCTCGGCCTCGGCCTCATAGCGCCGGTGCGCGGCGAGGTATTGCGCCAGGAGAAAATGATATTCGGCCATGGC
>JBAUOM010000101.1:0-9368 GCA_049579765.1 Xanthobacteraceae bacterium | reverse complement strand
CTCGCCAACGCGCTGGGCATCGCCGCCTCGAGCGCGGCAGGCTTGTTCGCCTTCGTCAACGGCGGCGCCGACATCAAGCGCCTGCACGCCGGCCACGCCTCGCGCGAGGGCCTGCAGGCGGCGCTGCTCGCGGAGCAAGGCGTCGAAGGCCCGCCCGACGTGATCGAGGGGCACGACGGCTTCCTGCAGGCCTTCGCCTTCGGCCGCGCCGAACGTGCGCGCCCCATAACCCTTCCGCCCACCGTGCCGTTCGGCATCACCGATTGCTACATCAAGCCCTATCCCTGCTGCCGGCACACCCAGCCCGCGGTCGAGGCGCTCATCGGGCTGCTCGCAGACGAGAAGATCGCCAGCGAGGAGGTGGAGCGCATCGACGTCGCGACCTATCGCATCGCCGCCGAGCACGCCAAGACCGGGTGGGACGATTTCGCCAGTGCACAGCTGAGCTTCCCTTATCTGATGGGGCTCGCGCTGAAATTCCGCGCCATCAAGTTCGAGCATTTCGGCGAGGAGGTGCGGCGCGATCCGGCCTTCGCCAGCTTCGCCCGCAAGCTGGCGGTGACCGCGCCGCCCGAGATCGACCGGCTCTATCCGCAGCTGCGCCCGGCGCGGGTGACCGTCACCACCGCGCGCGGCAGCTTCACGCGCCAGGCCGACGAGGCGCTGGGCTCGCGCATCGTGCCATTCGACGACGCCGGGCTCGAGGCGAAGTTCGCCGATCTGGTCGCCCCGGTGCTCGGCGCCGCGCGCGCGAAGGAACTCATGCAGCGGCTGTGGTCGATCGACACGGCCGCCGACATCGCACCGCTGGTGGAGGCGATGGCGAGGTAGCGGCGGCGCGTGAACTGGGTTGGCGCGGTCACCGCCGTGTGATTCCCACCGCGCGCTTGCCTCGTTGTGATAGACGAAGCAGCCAAGCGACTTGTCCTCACATTGGGAGCAAGCATGACGGTCGGTGCAACGATCGAGCCTGGCCGGCCGGCAGAGGAGGCCGCCGCAAGGCGAGACGAGCGGCGCATACTGGGTGTCGCCTGCGGCGCCCATGTTCTGCATGACGGCTATACCGATCTCGTCTGGGTGGCGCTGCCGATCTGGCAGGCCGAGTTCGGCCTGAGCTATGCCGCCGTCGGCCTGCTGCGCATGATCTACAGCGGCACGATGGCGGCACTGCAAATCCCGGCCTCGCATGTGGCGGTCCGAATCGGCGCAGGCACGCTGCTCGCGATTGGCACCGCGCTGAGCGGGCTGTGCTATTGCCTCGCCGGCTTCAGCGCGGGATTTGCGGTGCTGGTCGCTGCCCTGTTCCTCGGCGGGGTAGGCGCCGCCACGCAGCATCCGATCGCCTCGGCCCTCGTGGCACATACCTTCAGCGGCCCGCACGCGCTCAAGGCGTTCGGCACATACAATTTTGCCGGCGACGTCGGCAAGGTCCTGCTGCCCGCGACCGCAACCACCCTGCTCCTGATCATGCCATGGCGGCCTGCCTACGGCCTGTTGGGGCTTGTCGGCATTGCGGCGGCGGTCGCGATTGTCATGCTGATGCCGCGGAGCATGCCGGAATCGAGACCGGCGCCGAGGGCGTGCGCCGAGACCGATGGCGCCGTTCCAGCTGCGAGCACGCGGATGCGGTCCGGCTTTCGCATCCTGGTGCTGTTCGGCATGGCGGACAGCGTGATGCGCGGTGCGTTCTTCGTGTGCCTGCCGTTCCTGTTGATCGGCAAAGGGGCCGCCGTCACCACCGCGGGATTCGCCCTGACGCTGGTCTTTGTCGGCGGGGCCGCCGGCAAGCTTGCGTGTGGCTGGATCGCGCAATGGATCGGAACGGTCGCCACCATCGCCATCAGCCAGACGCTGACGGCGGCAAGCATCGTCGCGGTTCTCATGCTGCCGCTCGATTGGACGCTCGTCGTGCTCCCGTTCCTCGGGATCGTGCTCAACGGGGTCACGACCGTGATCTACGGATCGGTGCCCAATTATTCTGCACCGGAAAGGCGCGCCCATTCGCTCAGCGTGTTCTATACGATTGCGATCGGCTCGGCCGCGGTCGCACCGCCGGTCGCCGGTTTCGTCGGCGACTTCATCGGCATCCCCAATGCGATGCTGGTCGTATCGGCCCTGGCCGTGGCGACCATCCCTCTCGCCTTCCTTCTGAAGGACCCGCGGGAGAGCGAGTCCATCGTGTGAGGCGGGGTGCGATGGCTGCGCGCCGGCGTCCGGCGATATGATGCCTGCGCTGGCCGCCTCACGGCGAGGATAAATTATTGGGCTGACTCTTGGGAACAGACCGGAGACCGTCATGAGCAAGGCGAAGGAGCTGCGGAGCCTGGTAGAGCGGGACGGCATGATCGTCGCGCCCGGCGCCTATGACTGCATCACGGCGAGGCTGATCGCGCAGGCCGGCTTCCCGGCCGTCTACATGACCGGAGCCGGCACGGCGGCGTGCCACGGATATCCCGATTACGGGCTGCTGACCATGAGCGAGATGGTCGGAAATGCGAGCCGGATCGCGGCGACCGTCGACCTGCCAGTGATCGCCGATGCCGACACCGGCTACGGCAACGAGCTCAACGTGGTGCGTACCGTGCGCGAATTCGAGCGGCACGGGATCGCCGCCATCCACATCGAGGATCAAGTCTTTCCGAAGAAGTGCGGGCATTTGGACAACAAGGAGATAATTCCGTTCGGCGATTACATCGCCAAGATCCGCGCGGCGGTCGACGCCAGGCGCAGTCCCGATTTCGTCATCATCGCACGCACCGATGCGCGGGCGGTGGTCGGCTTCGAGGAGGCTGTCAAGCGCGCCAACGCCGCGCTGGCAGCCGGCGCGGATATCGCGTTCGTTGAAGCGCCGCAGACGATGGACGAGATCAAGGCGGTGCCCGAGCTGGTCGACGGGCCGTGCCTGCTCAACGTCGTGCGCCGCGGCAAGACGCCGGCAATCGAGCTGAACGTCGCCGAGGCCATGGGCTACAAGCTCGCCATCCTGCCGACGCTGCTGTTTCGCGGCGTCATCGGCTGCTGCGAGGAGCTGCTGGCGCAACTCAAGACCGGCGTTTTCCCGACGCCGCCCAAGGACCTGTCGCCGCACGAGGCCTTCGCTCGCTTCGGCGCCGACGAATGGGACGCGTTGCGGGAGCGCTATCGGCGAGCCCCGAAGGCGGCCGTCGAGATCAAGGTCGTGACGCGAGGTTGAAACTGCGGGGCCGGTCGATCAGTCGGCGAAAGCACAGGATCGCACGGCCGGCAAGCATCGGCCGTCTCGTTGCAAGCGATGCGGTCTTGCACCGCGATATTGCCTGCCGGCCCGCGACACACACGCCCGACTGCGCAGCCTCACCGGTATTTCGGGAACAGCGCGAGCGCGTTGGCACGATCGATATCCGCGCGCCGCGCGGGCGCAAGGAATCCGGACTCGTAGGTCTTGACCATCTCGGCGATGACGCGCGCATTGGCGAACGGAAAGTCGGTGCCGAATACGATGCGCTCCGGCGCGGCGACGTGGTCGAGCGCGCCGAAGGTCTGCTCCCCCGGAGCGAGCGCATTGTCGTACCAGAAATGCCTCAGGCCGGCGTAGACCTGCTCGCGCGAGAGCTGCGGCAGCCGCCTGTCGATCATCGGCGACACCGATAGCCGCCAGGCGAAATAGGGCACGAGCCCGCCGGCATGCGGCAGGATGAACCGGACGCGCGGAAAGCGCTCGATCGCGCCGGAGAAGACGAGGTTGACCACCGCGCGCGTGGTGTCGAACAGGTACTCCATCATGAAGCCGGGCCACGGCAAGGCGAGGTCCCTGCTGGAGGGATGCAGGCCAGGATGCACGAACACGACGGCGGCGCGCTCGTCCAGCATTCCCAGCACTGGATCGAAGCGCGGATCGCCAAGGAAGTTCTCGCCGTAGCTCGCGAACAGGGAGACGCCGTCGAAGGCGAGCACGTCGAGCGCATAGGCGATCTCGGCGAGTGCGTTCTTCGCGCTCCACATCGGGACGGTGGCAAAGGCGCCGAAGCGCTTCGGCCAGCGCGCGACGAGCTCGGCGGCGTAGTCGTTGCAGCGCCGCGCCAGCGCCTGCGCGCCGGCCTCGTCGCCGAAGCCGACGCCGGGCTGCGCTAGCGAGGTGAGCGCCACCTCGATGCCGCAGCGATCCATCACTTCGAGCGCGAGCTGCGGCGTCCAGTCCGGATATTTGCCGATGGCTGGGCCGCGGCCGGCGGCATACACCGCCTCGCTATAGAACGGCGGGATGAGGTGGAAGTGAACGTCGATCCGGCGCGGCGACAGCATACTGTGTCCCAATCAAGCGTTGTCATGCCCGCGAAGGCGGGCATCCAGTAAACACCCGAACGCGATGCCATCCACCACCGTGCCCCGGGCACGTCCGAGAATACTGGATCGCCCGCCGGAGCTTGTCATCGGGCCGGTTTCCGGCCGGACCCGTGGGCGGGCGATGACGACCGGATCCGGCCATGACGACGGCGCCATGTTGAAGTTTGCACGCATCCATGTCTCTATGCCGCGCAACCACGGAGGACAACCGTGCCCTTTATCGACGCCAACAGCATCAGCATCCATTTCGAGATCGCGGGAGAAGGACCCTCGGTGGTGCTGCTGCATGAAATGGGCGGTACGCTCGACAGCTGGGACGGCATCGTTCCCGCGCTCAGCCGGCGCTTCCGCACGCTGCGCTACGACCAGCGCGGATCGGGGCTCTCGGAAAAGGTGCGCCAGCCGATCACCACCGAGCTCCTGGTGGACGATCTCGAAGCGATGCTGCCGGCGAGCGGGCTGCCCGCACCCTACCATTTCGTCACCGTCGCCGCCGCCACCATGCAGGCGCTGATCTACATGACGCGGTATCCCGACCGCGTCGCGAGCTTCGTGTTCTGCAATCCCTTCACCGGCGCCGATCCGAGACGCGTGGCCGCGCTCGAGGAACGCGCCGCGCTCACCGAGCGCGAGGGGCTGCGCAAGGCCATTCCCCTCACGCTCGACAAGTCCTGGCCGCCAGACATCGGCGATCGCGCCGCCTACGCCGCCTATCGCGGGCGCTACCTCGCGCACGACCCGGTCTGTTTCGCCTCGATGAACCGCGCGATCGCGCGGCCCAACGTGACCGATCTCGCCAAGGACATCCGCGTGCCCACGATGGTGGTCGCCGGCCGTTTCGACCAGGTGCGCCCGCCCGCCGCCAGCGAGCAGTTTGCGCAAACGATCCCCGGCGCGCGCTTCGAATTGATCGACGCCGTGCACATGATGCCGGCGCAAGCGGCCCCCGAGCTGCTCGCGCTCGTCGAGGACTTCCTGGGTGCACGGGCCGCGTCCGCAACGGCGGCGCGGCGGGTCAAGGGATAGCGCGGCGATGAAGATCAAGGCCAACGGAATTACGATCAACTACCAGGTGGACGGGCCCGAAGGCGCGCCGTGGCTGGTGTTCAGCAATTCGCTCGCGACCAATCTGACGATGTGGGACGACCAGGCGCGCGAGCTCCGGCAGAGCTACCGCGTGCTGCGCTACGATCAGCGCGGCCACGGCAGCACCGACGCACCCGCTGGCCGCTACAGCTTCGAGCTGCTCATGGCCGACGTCATCGCGCTCTTGGATGCGCTCAAGATCAAGAAGGCGCACTTCGCCGGCCTGTCCATGGGCGGCGCCACCGCGCTCGGTCTCGCCGAGACTCATGCCGACCGGCTCGACCGGGTCATCGTCTGCGACACGCCTTGCCAATCGACGCCGGTGACCGCCCAGCAATGGGAGGAGCGCATCGCGATCGCCCAGAAGCAAGGCATGGAGCCGCTGGTCGAGCCCACGGTCGCGCGCTGGTTTCCGCCGGAGGTGCTCGATGCCAATCCGCCGCACATCGACAAGGTCCGCGCGATGATCCGCACCACGCCGGCAAACGGCTTCATCGGTTGCGGCGCAGCGCTCGCCAATCACGACTATGCCTCGGCGGTTGCGACGGTGACGCGGCCGGTGCTGTTCATGGTCGGCGAGAAGGACGGCGTCACGCCGTTCGCCATGCGCAAACTCAGCGCGGCACTGCCCGGCTCCCGTTACGTCGAGCTCCCCGGCGCCGGGCACATCTCCAACATGGATCAGCCGCGTGCCTTCACCGAGGTGCTGCGCGATTTTCTGAAGCCGGCTTGAGGCGGATCGGCAAGGCATTGACCTGGGTCAAGGCCGGCGCTTGCAAACTTGCCGGGACAGCTATACGCCGGCTGAAACCGGCGGCCCTGGATAAAATCGCGTCCGTTGGGCATAGTTGCCGCCGACGAATTTGCCGGATTTGCAGGAGAAAACGTCATGGCCGTGACAATGAAGGCCCCCGCCCCCGGTGGGCTCTCGAACAAGGCCCGCGAGCTGATGGAGGAGATCAACGCCGAGGCCGGCAAGCACAACGTCTGGGTGCGCACCCAGGCCAATGCGCCGGCACAGCGTCCGTGGTTCAGCCAGACCAGTGGTGAGGGCGCGGGTCAACTGGCTTCCGGGCGCGTCGCCGTGGCTCAGCTCAAGACCCAGCCGTATATGTGGCGCTGGAAGGAATACAGTCCCTACCTGCACCAGATCTCCGAGATCGCGCGCAAGGCCGATGTGTCGCCGATCGAGTTCGCCGACCGCCAGAGCATCCTGCTGCTCAATCCCGGGCTGAACGGCCGGCTGCAGGTCACCAACACCATCCGTTGCGCGATCTCGATCTACAATCCGGGCGATGTCGCGCCGGTGCACCTGCACTCGCCGAATGCCAGCCGCACCATTCTCTCCGACAAGGGCGGCTACACCGTAGTCGAGGGCGAGCGCTGCACCGCCACCCGCGGCGACCTCATCCTCACGCCGAACGGCACCTGGCACGACCACGGCAACAATTCCGACGAGCCGGTGATCTGGATCGACACGCTCGACTGGCCGCTGATGGAGTTCCTCGACGCGGCCTGGGTCGATCACGACATGCCGGGCGCGCAGGGCAACTCCAACGTCCAGCCGGTCACCGTGAGCGAAGGCTATTCACGCAGGCTCTACGCCCACGGCGGCATCAAGCCGGCCTTCGTCGACCATCAGCGCGGCGTCGGCCATGCGCCGGCGCCGCTGTTCCACTATCGCGGCGCCGACGTGCTCGAGATGCTGCACAGCCTGCGCAAGGAGAAGGGCGATCCGTACGAGGGCGTCAAGGTCGAGTTCGTCAACCCGGTCACCGGCGAGCCGGTGTTCAAGACGCTCGACTACTCGGCGCAACTGCTGCGGCCGGGCGAGGAAACCGAGCTCAAGCGCGAGACCGCCGGCACCTATTACGTGGTGATCGAAGGCACCGGCGCGACCGAGGTCGGCGGCAAGCGCTTCGAGTGGAGCCACAACGACCTGTTCGTGGTGCCGAACTTCATGTGGCGGCGCCACATCAATACCGGCAAGTCCGACGCCGTGATCTACTCGGTGTCGGACGCCGCGCTGATGCGCAATATCGGCCAGTACTACGCGCAGGGCCGCGCCAAGGACGGCAAGGTCGCCGAGCTGGTGCACTGAAACAGGCCCGCAACGCGGCACAGGCTTATGGCCGGAGCGCCACGCGCTCCGGCCGTTTCGTTTGCGAGCTATCTGTCGGCCTCATGCCGAGGAGCATCGCAGCGCTGGAAAGGGCGAACTCTTGGCGCGCTGCGATGCGCGCTAGACACCGCTTTCGGGTCTGCAGTCGTCAAGCGCGCTCCTCAGGATGAAGACGAGCCGTCGCCGGGCCTGCCTCACCCCTCATCCACGACGGTGTTGCGCAATACGCCGATCTGCGGCGAGGACACCTCCACAACGTCGCCGGGCTTGAGCCACACCGACGGATTGCGGTGCACGCCGGCGCCGGTCGGGGTTCCGGTCCAGATCAGGTCGCCCGGCTCGAGCGTGGCGAAGGTGCTGATATAGTTGATCAGCCAAGCGAAGCCCCATGTCAGGTGGTCGGTCGTGTCGTCCTGCCGCAGGTCCCCGTTCACCCGGGTCATCACCCGCAGCGGCGTTGCCGGATCGAGCTCGTCCGTGGTCACCATCCAGGGACCGAGGCTGCCGGACTTGTCGAAATTCTTGCCCTGCGTGACGTTGAGCGTGCCGTGGCGAAGCCAGTCGCGCACGCTGCCTTCGTTGCCCAGGGTAAAGCCGCCGATCATCGCGAGCGCGCTCTCGCGGGGGACGTGGCGGCCCTGCTTGCCAATGACCAACACGATCTCGCCCTCGTAGTCGAACTTGTCCGACACCTTCGGGCGCACGATCGGCTGCTCGGTGCCGACCAGCGAGCTCGGAAAGCGGCAGAACAGGTTGGGATATTTCGGCGCCTCGCGGCCGTCCTTGTATTCGGCGCTGCGGTCGGGATAGTTGATCCCGACGCAGATATTCTTGGCCGGCAGCGGGATCGGCGGCAGCATCTCCAGGTCCTTGATCTGATAGTCGGCCTCGCCCTGCGCGGCGGTGCGCGCCTGCGCGAGCGCCTGCGCGCGCAACAGATCGAGCAGGGTCGGGTATTGCGGGAGCCTGCGGCCGAGATCGATGATGCCGGCATCGGTCACCGCGCCATAGGCGGGGCAGCCATTGGCCTTGAAGCTTGCAAGTTTCATGGGGCTCGCTCGGGTTGGTAGAAAAGGAGCTACGCGGCCTTCGGCGCGCCCGGCTGACGCAGCGGATGCGCGCGCGCGAACGCGTCGTGCTGCATGCAGGCGTCGACGATCCGGCGCACCGTCGGATAGGGCGCGAGATCCAATTTGTAGAAATTCGCCCCCGCCGCCTGGCTCACCAGGCAGATGTCGGCGAGGGTGATGGCGTCGCCGTGGCAATAGCGGCCGGTCTCCTTGGCGCCGGAGAGATTGGCTTCCAGCGCCGAGAGCGCGGCGCCGATCCAGTTGTGGATCCATTTCAGCCGCGCCGGCTCGTCGAGCCCGAGCTCATGCTCGAGATACTCGCGCACCCGTGGGACCAGCAGCGGATGGGAGTCGCAGGCCACGATCTGCGCGAGGCCGCGCACGCGGGCACGTGCGCGCGGCGAGGGCGGCAGCAGCGGCGGCTGCGGATGGGTCTCGTCGAGATATTCGATGATCGCCAGCGACTGAAACAGGACCGGCCCCTCGCCGTCGAGCAGCGCCGGCAGCAGCATTTGGGGATTGACCGCGCGGAACGCGTCCTCCCGCTGCTTGCCCTTGATGAGGTCGACGTCGACGACCTCGTCCGGCACAAGGCCCTTGAGGTTGAGCGCGATGCGCACGCGGAACGTCGCGAGCGAGCGCCAGAACGAGAATAGCTTCACGGGCGTCCCCCTGCGTTTCATGGAGTTCGGGGGTTGTCCGGCCCCCGGCTGCCGGCCTCCTGCCGTGATCGGCGGCAGCAGTCCTGATAGCGCGCTTCATACCAT
>JBAUOM010000100.1:0-2962 GCA_049579765.1 Xanthobacteraceae bacterium | reverse complement strand
CTATGGCGCGGCGCCCCCTGCAACGACCGCGTGTCCGACCGCGCGCCGAGAGCCGTGCCGCCGGGGCCGCGAGCGCTCAACAATTTGCGACCGCCCCGACGCGCGCCGATCACGACTTCGGCCGCTTGCGCGCCGCCTTCGGCAGGCGCAACGGCCAGTTCACGATCCGGTCTTCGAGTTCGTCGTCCTTGACCTCGTCCTCACTCGCGCCCACGCGCCCGCGCACCGAGATGCCAGCCTGGTGCACGGTCTCAGGATCACCGGAAACGAGCGGATGCCACCAATAAAGGTCGTGTCCGTCGGCCAGGAGGCGATAGCCGCAGGTCGGAGGCAACCAGACGATTCGATTGATGTTTCTGGGAGTTAGCCGCACGCAATCCTTCACCTTCGCGGTCCGGTTGGGGTAGTCGCGGCAGCGGCAGGTATCGCCGTCGAGCAGCCGGCAGCCGACGTCGGTAAAATAGGTGCGGGCGGAATCGTCGGCGTCTTCGAGCTTGACGAGGCAGCAGCGCCCGCACCCGTCGCAAAGGCTCTCCCATTCGGAATTCGTCATTTCCGACAAAGACTTAGTGCGCCAAAACGGAGCGTCATCGCAAGCCATTATGGGCGCCTCGTGCGACGCGGCGGGAGGCGGCGTCCGGCGCCGGGCCGGTCGGCCGGATCATGGCCGCAGCCCCGGCCGCAGCCATTCATCTTGTGACCACCCCGCCATAGTTTGGAACCGTTGGATCGGCTAGAACATCGGCATAGAAACGCTGGCGACGGCTGGGCGCTCCTTCCCTGCCGACGTCGTGTTGTGGTCTCGAGGCAACCTTGCGCCACCTCTTTTCCAATCGCCCGGACAGCTGGCTCATATGGCTGCGCCGTTTCCTGCTCGATCTCGATTCGCGCATCGACTTCGGGATGTATCAGTCCAAGACCTGGGCGCGCGAGCTTTATGAGCGCTTCACCGTGTTCATGGACCGCTTCCATGTCGCGGGCTGGCGGCGTTGGTATTTCGTGGAACCGCTGTCGGAGGCGCTCACGATCGGGACCGGCGGCGCGCTGATGATGCTGGCGCTCGCGATTCCAGCGTTCCGGGAAACCGCGGATGACGACTGGCTCAAGAAATCCGAACTCGCGGTGACGTTCCTCGACCGCTATGGCAACGAAGTCGGCTCGCGCGGCATCCGGCATAATGACGCGATCCCGCTCGACCAGTTCCCCGACCACCTGATCAAGGCGACGCTCGCCACCGAGGACCGCCGCTTCTACGAGCATTTCGGTATCGATATTCCCGGCTTGTTCCGCGCCATGCTCACCAACGCGCGCGCCGGCGGCGTCGTGCAGGGCGGCTCCTCCATCAGCCAACAATTGGCGAAAAACCTGTTCCTGTCGAATGAACGCACCATCGAGCGTAAGGTCAAGGAGGCGTTCTTGGCCTTGTGGCTCGAGGTACGCCTGCCGAAGAACGAGATTCTCAAGCTCTATCTCGACCGCGCCTATCTCGGCGGCGGCACCTTCGGCGTCGATGCAGCCGCGCAGTACTATTTCAACAAGTCCGCGCGCGACGTGAACCTCGCCGAGGCGGCCATGCTGGCGGGGCTGTTCAAGGCGCCGTCGCGGTTCGCCCCGCACATCAATCTGCCCGCGGCGCGCGCGCGCGCCAACGTCGTCCTCGACAACCTGGTCGAGGCCGGGTTCATGACCGAGGGCCAAGTCTTCGGCGCGCGCCGCAATCCCGCCACGGCGGTCGACCGGCGCGATGAACGCTCGCCCAACTACTATCTCGACTGGGCCTTCGACGAGATGAAGAAGCTGGTCGAAACCTTGCCGAAGTCCGTGCACGAGCGCGTCTTCGTGGTGCGCCTCGCGCTCGACGTCGACCTGCAGAAGCACTCCGAACAGGCGCTTGAAAACTCGCTTCGGCAGTACGGTCGCGAATACAAGGCCAAGCAGGGCGCGGCGGTGTTGATGGACATCGACGGCGCGGTACGCGCGATGGTCGGCGGCCGCGATTACAGCGAGAGCCAGTTCAACCGTGCGACCGATGCGCTGCGACAGCCTGGCTCCTCGTTCAAGCCCTATGTCTACGCCACGGCGCTGATGAATGGATTCAAGCCGACATCGGTCGTCGTCGACTCGCCGGTATGCATCGGCAACTGGTGCCCGAAAAATTACGGCGGCGGTCATGCCGGCGCGATGACGCTTACCCAGGCGATCACCCGTTCCATCAACGTCATCCCGGTGAAGCTGTCGATTGCGCTCGGCAAGGGCAATCCCAAAATCGGCCGCGCCATGATCAGGGAGACTGCGCGCAAGGCGGGCCTGCGCACGCCGTTGCCGGACACGCCCTCGATGCCGATCGGCGCCGACGAAGTGACCGTGCTCGATCATACCGGCGGCTACACCATATTTCCCAATCTGGGGAAGGCGATGACCCCGCACGCGGTGCTCGAAGTGCGCACCGGCGCCGGTGAGCTGATCTGGCGCTGGGACCGCGACGGCAAGAAGCCGGTGCAAGTCCTGACGCCGCAGGTGGCCATGGAAATGAACATGATGATGAACAAGGTGGTGGAGGAAGGCACCGCCAGGCGCGCCATCCTCGACGGCATCAAGGCCGCGGGCAAGACCGGCACCACCAACGCCTACCGCGACGCGTGGTTCGTGGGCTTCACCGGCAACATGATCTGCGGCGTCTGGTTCGGCAACGACGACTACACCACCATGCACCAGATGACCGGAGGCTCGCTCCCCGCCCAGACTTGGCACGAGATCATGGCCTATGCCCATCAGGGGATCGAGCTCAAGCCGATCCCGGGTCTCGGCCCGCAGACACCTGCTTCGCCACGCACGGTCGCGGCCGAGAGCAAGAAGGACAATGCGCCCGACGCACCCCCCGGCCGGGCGGCGTCGGTGCTCACCAAGCGCGGCGCCGACGCCCTGGTGCGCGTCGAGCGCCTGATGGATGACGCCACACGGG
>JBAUOM010000099.1:0-13277 GCA_049579765.1 Xanthobacteraceae bacterium | reverse complement strand
CATTCGGACTCGCGGCAAGAATGATGCGGACTTCTGAACCGCCACACTAGGCGCGTGCGGATCAGGACGTGGTGCCGAACACCCTCGCAAAGACCGTGTCGACGTGCTCGAAGTGATGGCCGAGGTCGAAATTCGCCTCGAGCTCCGCCTGGCTCAGGAATTTGCGCACGTCCTTGTCGGCCGCGAGCAAGGACAAAAAGTCGCCTTTCCCCTGCCAGACCCGCATCGCATTGCGCTGCACCATGGCATAGGCGTCCTCGCGCGCCGCGCCTTTCTGGGTGAGCGCGAGCAACACCCGCTGCGAATGGACGAGGCCGCCCAGCCGGTCGAGGTTCTTTTGCATGTTGGCAGGATAGACCACGAGCCTGTCGACGATGAAGGCGAGCCGCGCGAGCGCGAAATCGAGCGTCGCCGTGGCGTCGGGTCCGATCATGCGCTCGACCGAGGAATGCGAAATGTCCCGCTCGTGCCAGAGCGCCACGTTCTCCAGCGCCGGCGTCACGTAGGCGCGGACCATGCGGGCGAGGCCGGTGACGTTCTCGGACAGCACCGGATTGCGCTTGTGCGGCATGGCGGAGGAGCCCTTTTGACCTTCCGCGAAGAACTCCTCGGCTTCCAGCACCTCGGTGCGCTGCAGGTGGCGGATTTCGGTGGCGAGCCGCTCGACCGAGGATGCGACGACGCCCAGCGTGGCGAAATACATGGCGTGCCTGTCGCGTGGAATGACCTGCGTCGAGATCGGCTCGACGGCAAGTCCCATCGCTTCGGCGACATGCGCCTCGACCCGCGGATCGACCTGGGCAAAGGTGCCGACCGCTCCGGAAATGGCGCAGGTCGCAATTTCGGTTCGCGCACGGGCGAGGCGCTCCTTGGCGCGCGCGAACTCCGCATAGGCGTAGGCGAGCTTGAGGCCGAACGTGGTGGGCTCGGCATGGATGCCGTGCGAACGCCCGATAGTGGGCGTGCGCTTGTGCTCGAAGGCGCGGCGCTCGAGCGCCGTCAGCAGCGCGTCGACGTCGGCGATCAGCAGATCGGCGGCGCGCGTGAGCTGCACGTTGAGGCAGGTGTCGAGCACGTCGGAGGAGGTCATGCCCTGATGCACGAAGCGCGCCTCGGGCCCCACGATCTCCGCGAGGTGGGTGAGGAACGCGATCACGTCGTGCTTGACCTCGCGCTCGATGGCGTCGATGCGTGCGATGTCGAACTCGGCTTGCTTTCCCTTGGCCCAGATTTTCGCCGCCGCGGCCTTCGGAACGATGCCGAGCTCGGCCATCGCATCGGCCGCGTGCGCCTCGATCTCGAACCAGATGCGATAGCGCGTCTGCGGGTCCCAGATCGCCGCCATTTCGGGTCGGGTGTAGCGCGGGATCATGGGCGGCCTTGCCAATTCCTTTTTCGTCTCGCCCCGCAGCGCGGGGCTGTCGCGTCGCCGTCAGAAACGGCGATCTGGCGCCATGCGATGCTGCAACGCATCGACGGTCGGGCATTCGCGAAAGCTATTGCTTCTCATACTGGCAGGAGGGCCTGTGGGGCAATGCCGCGCGCAGGCCATGCCGAAAAAATAGACGCACGTTCCGGCTCACCTTCACGTCGCGCAAAAGTGCGCGTCCGTGAACGCTCGAGCCGGCGGCTTTGCTTGCTTTGGGCGCGAATCCGTGCGATCCAGAATCGTCCGAAAAGATCACGCGGGAGAGACTGATGCGGGTTCGCCCGGCATCAGCGCCGACGGAGCAACCGCCCCGGAAACTCTCAGGCCCCAGGACCGCGCGGTTGGACAATCTGGAGAGAGGCGCTTCGCCGCGCCCACCGAAGGGGACATCCGCGCCGCCGGGCACGGGTTAAGCTCTCAGGTACCGGGACAGATGGGGATCGTCAGGTCGGCTGTGCCGATCCGGTCCATTTCTGTCGCGGGAGAGCTTCATGGCCCACATCGCCGTCATCGGTGCCGGCATCACCGGCGTTACCACCGCCTACGCGCTGCTCGAGCACGGCCACGCCGTGAGCGTGCTCGAGCGCCATCGCTACCCTGCCATGGAGACGTCATTCGCCAATGGCGGCCAGCTTTCGGTCAGCAATGCGGAGGTGCGGAATCATCCCGCCACGCTGCTGAAAGGCCTGAAATGGATGTTCGACAGCGATGCTCCGTTGCTGCTGAATCTCAAGCCGAGCTGGCACAAATATGCCTGGCTGGCGGAATTCGTCGGCCAGATTCCCAACTACCGCAGCAACACGATTGCAACCGTGCGCCTCGCCCTCGAGTCGCGACGCCAGCTGCTGGCGATCGCGGCGCGGGAGGGGATCGATTTCGACCTGGAGCAGCGGGGCATTCTGCATGTCTACCGCGATCGCCGCAGCTTTCAGCACGCCTGCAAGGTCAACCGGCTGCTGAACGAGGGCGGCCTCGAGCGGCGCGCCGTGACGCCGGAGGAGATCGAGGCGATCGAGCCGGCGATCCATGGCGACTATTTCGGCGGTTTCTTCACGCCGTCCGATGCCACCGGCGACATCCACAAATTCACCCGCGGCCTCGCCGCTGCCTGCGAACGACGCGGTGCGCGGTTCATTTGCGAGGCTACCGTCAATGACGTATCCGCAGACGACGCCGGCGTGCTGTTGCAATGGCGGACCGCGAAGGGTGGCGCCGCGCGTGCCGAGCATGCACGCAGGAGGATTGACGCCGTTGTCGTTTGCGCGGGCGTTGCCAGTCGCCGTTTTGCCGCCATGCTGGGCGACCGTGTCAACGTCTATCCGGTGAAGGGCTATTCGATCACCGTGCGATGAGCCGTAGCGCGGCGCCATGGGTCAGCCTGCTCGACGACGAGGCCAAGATCGTGACCAGCCGGCTCGGCGAGGACCGCCTGCGCGTCGCCGGCACGGCCGAGTTCAACGGCTGCAATTACGACATTCGCGCCGATCGGGTGCGTCCGCTGGTGGATTGGACGCGGCGATTGTTTCCCGACGTCACGACCACGAAGGTCGTGCCATGGGCGGGATTGCGCCCGATGATGCCGAACATGCTGCCGCGCGTCGGTGCCGGCCACAGGCCCCGCGTCTACTACAATACCGGCCATGGGCACCTGGGCTTTACGCTCTCCGCGGCAACCGCACGCATGGTTGCGGACGCGGTCGAGGCCGGGTTGCATCCGCCGGCACCGGTCGGCGTCGGCGCCTTCGGCGCGCCGGTGATGAAGCCGACGCATTGAATGGAACGCAGCCGTGGCGCGCTCCTTTGCGCGCGCGCTACACGTCGTTCTCGCACGGGTTTGGCGTCCGACGCGATCGGTCGCTCAATTTTGCAATTGGTCGTGTCGGGCGAGGGGCTATGATCCTTGCGCCGCGGTACCGCCATCCCCGTCACGCTCAAGGCGATCATGACCAACGAAGCACGCCGTCCGCTCGCCAACTGGCTGCCGGAGCTCGCTCCCATCGATCCCGCGCATGCCGGGTCGGTGCGCATCGACAATCGCGGACCGTTCGAGGCGGGCTCCTATCAAACGTTCACTCTGACTTACCGGGCCGGACGCTACGGCATCGACGACACCGGCTCGCTGAAGATCTGCTATCGCTTCGCGTCAGACCAGGGCACTCCGCAATTCAAGGACCCAGCGGCGCCCAACTACGTGACGGTGCGGGCCAGTAACGATGCCGTGCTCGAAACCCGTTTCGACCCCAAGCAGAACACGCGCCCCTGGGACCGCACGATCTTCGTCAAGGTCTTGCGGGGTTATCTCGAAGAAGGCGACGAGATCGCGGTGTGCTTCGGCGACCGGTCCGGCGGATCGCCCGGACTGCGCGTCCAGACCTTTGCCGACCCGCACTTCCACTTGCGCGTCCTGGTCGACCCGATCGCCACCTATACCTACGTGCTGGTTCCGGAGCTTCCGATCCTGCCGGTCGTTGCCGGCCCGCGCTGCATTTGGCACGCGGTGCTGCCGACCTGGCGGGCGAAGGGCGAGAGCTTCTGGCTGGGCATGCGCTCCGACGACAAGTGGGGCAATCCGAGCGGGCAGGGGCGGGTCCGCCTCGCGCTTCATGCGGACCGGCCGATCGAAGGACTGCCCGAAACCGTCGAGCTGGACGAGGGGAGGGCGGCGCTGCGGATCGCGGACCTGGTGACGCGGGAGGCGGGAGCGCTGAGCATCGAGTTGCGCGACAGCGGCGGCAACGCGCTCGCGCGCTCGAATCCGGTCGTGATCGGCGATGCCACCGGCCGCAATCCGTTCTGGGGCGATCTGCATGCGCAAAGCGCCGAGACGATCGGATCGGGCTCCGCCCGCGAATATTTCGAATTTGCGCGGGACGCGGCATTCCTGGACATGGTCGGGCATCAGGCCAACGATCTTCAGATGACGCCCGAGTTCTGGTCGCAGCTCAACGGTCTGATGGCGGAGTTCGACGAGCCCGGCCGGTTCGTGACCGTTCCCGGATACGAGTGGTCGGGCAACACCTCGCTCGGCGGCGATCGCAACGTGTTCTACTTCACCGAAGACCGCCCGCTGCGGCGCTCCTCGCACGCGCTGGTCACCGATCGCTCGGACATCGCAAGCGACTGCTACGACGCCAAGGCGCTGTTTGCCGCGTTGCATGCGCGCAGCGAAAACGCAGTGGTGTGGGCCCATTGCGGCGGCCGCTATGCCGACATCGCCTATGCGCACGATCACGATCTGGAGCGGGCGGTCGAGGTGCACTCCTCGTGGGGCACGTTCGAATGGCTGGTCAACGACGCCTTCGACCTCGGCTACCGGGTCGGCATCGTCGCCAACAGCGACGGGCACAAAGGGCGGCCCGGGTCGGAAAGCCCGGGTGCCTCGCAGTTCGGCGCGATCGGCGGATTGACCTGTTATCTGCTGCCGGAGCTCAGCCGCAAGGCGCTGTTCGACGCGATGCGGAGGCGGCACCACTACGCCACCACGGGATGCCGGCTGCACCTGGACGTGCGGGCGGCATTGCAGTCGGAGGCCGACGTCTTCGGCGACGATCCGCGCGTCGAAGGCGCCCGTCGCACGAAGGGCAGCACCGCCATCATGGGCGACATCGTCATGACGAGCGAGAACGAGGTCGAGTTGTCGGTCGAGATCGCGGCCGCGGCGCCCATCCTTTCGATCGAGATCAGGAACGGGCGCGATGTGGTGGAGGCGATCCGTCCGGAAGCCGCGCAGCCGCTCGGAGGGCGGATCCGCGTGATCTGGAGCGGCGCGGAATATCGCGGCCGCTTTCGGCAGCTCGCTTGGGACGGCAAGTTGCAGATCGAGGGCAACCGCATCCTGGCAGCCGACCCGATTAATTTCTTCAACCTCGATCGGCCGCTGCGACGCGTGTCGGCGCAGGAGCTGCAATGGCAATCGATCACGACCGGCAATTTCGCTGGCATCGCGATGGCGTTGCAGGACGGGCATGCAGGCCGTCTTCGGCTCGAGACGGCGCACGGATGCGCGGATGTGCCCGTGCGGGAGCTCGGGCTCGTGCCGCATACCGTCGATTGCGGCAAGCTCGACGCCAGGATCAGCATATCCCGGCATCCCGATGCGCCCGGCCCCGCGCGGGTCGCCTTCCGTCGCCGGCTTGCCCTGACGCGGGGCTGCGACAATCCTCTCTATGTCTGCGCGACCGTGGCCGACGGCCATCAGGCGTGGTCGAGCCCGATCTACCTGGTGACGACCTAGCGCATATTCCGGAGAAGCGGGGCACCGCATCATCGCGCAGGGCAGGGAAGCAAGGCGTCCGCGATACACCGGACCGTCATGGGCATGGTGAGCGAGATGATGGCTGAGACAGTCAACCTGAAGAGATTCGGCCGGCTCCTGCGCTATCGATTTGGATAGCGCTCGGTCTGCCTCGTCGCTCCGCGGTCTCGAGATTCGAACGTGTGAGACATTGTCGGCGCTCACGCGGCGTTTCCGGCGACCAGAGCGAGCACGCGCAACGGGCTCCCCGAGCCCTGCTTGATCTTGAGCGGCGCCGCGATGATCACCGCGCCCTTTGGCGGCAGCAGATCGAGATTGGTGAGGCATTGCAGACCGAAGCGGCCCTCGCCGTGCATGTAGAAGTGCGCCGGATAAGGCGGATTGAAATGCTGGCCCTGGCCAAAATCGGTGCCGATCGTCTCCGTTCCGAAGCCGTGCACGTTGCGGCGTTCCACGAGCCACCTCACCACCGCGGGTTCGGGTCCCGGAGTATGCGCACCGTCGTCGCGCAGTCCGGCATAATCCGGGTAGGTCCGCTTGGACCAGTCGGTGCGCAACAGGATCCAGCTGCCGGGCTCGATCCTGCCGTGTCTCGCCTCCCAGGCCTCGACGAACGGAATGGTCAGCGCGAAGTCCGGATCGGCCGCGCATTCCTGCGAGCAGTCGATGACGCAGGCGGGCGCGATGAATTTCGACACCTCGATCGTGTCGACGGCGTTGTTGGGAAGGTCCTTTCCGGAGATCCAATGGATCGGCGCGTCGAAATGCGTGCCGGTGTGCTCGCCGAAGCTGATATTGTTCCAGTACCAGGCCGGCCCGCGTTCGTCGTAGCGCGAGATCTCTTCGATGCGGAACGGCGCGCACTGGCCGAGCTCGGGCGGCAGCGTGATGATCGGAAACTCCTGCGACAAGGTCTGCGTCAGATCGATCACCCGAATCTCGCCGGACGAGACCGCGCGCGCGAAGGAGAGCAAATCGACCGTCATGGGAATCTCCTTCAGCCCGCGAGCTCGCGCTCGAGCGCCTTCGGATTGACCGCAAGCCGCGCGCGGATGTCTTCCGCGACGTCGCCGACGAACACGTCCTCGACGCCGTGGCGCAGCGCTCGTACGACGGCATTGGCGAGCGCCGCCGGCGTCACCTTGGGCGGCGGCACAGTCTGGAACCACTCGGTCTCGAGCGGGCCGAAAAACACGTTCACCACCTTGACCCCGCCGGGGCGCAATTCCGCGCGCATGCACTGCGCTGCCGAGAGGCACGCCGCCTCGGTCGCCGAGTAGGTGCCATACTGCGGCCAGTTCATCAGCGCGTGCACGGACAGGAGGTTGACGAATGCGGTCGCCGAATTGACGCCGTCGGCGCCTCGGAAGCGCAGGATCGGGCCAAAGGCTTGCGCGAGCCGCAGGAGCCCGAGATAACGCACCGCCATCTCTTCGCGCGCGACCGTCAACCCGCGGCGATCCACCACCCCGCCGGCTCGCACATGCTCGGCGGTATTCACGACGATGTCGATGCGCGCGCCGTTCTGCTCCGCCTGCTCGGTGACGGATTCGGTGTCGGTCAGGTCGAGCGGCACGATCTGCAAGCGCTCGACGCGCTGAAGCTCATCGAGGCCGGGAAACGGCTTCCAGGCGTCGGCGACGCCGACAAAGACGATCGAGGCCCCGGCGTCCGAGAAAGCTTGGGCCATGGCCTGGCCGACGGCGGTGCGGCCGTCGGTGATGAGGACGCGGCGGAATTTCGGATCGCAGGTCATTTCGCGCAAATGCGGATCGTCGGCCATATTGGCAGTATCCTTTTCCGGCAGCGCCATGACGACGGCCGAGCCGCTCTTGTCGAGCTTGAGGGCGAGCCGGACGCGCGCGCCTTCCACGGTGTCGCCATGGAGATGCGCAACGATCACCGGCCCGGCATCGAGCTTTACCGTACCGACGCGCCAGGGCGTGCGCTCACGAAAGTAAGGGTCGGTCGAGGTCCGCACCGTCGTCTCACACACCAGCACGCCGCCCGGATCGACATCGCGGAACGGAAGGCGCGGCGACAGACACGAGGGACAGGCGTCGCGCGGCGGATAAAGAACGGCGTTGCAATCGCGGCAAACCTGCAGCGCGAAACGTCCCACCGCGGCCGCGGCCGTGAGTCCATGCGCGGTACGGCTGCGCACGCCCTGCGGTTGCAGCGGCAGGCGCGTCCGCTTCAGCGGATTCTTGCGTTTGGGGCGGACGAGCGGTTCCGTCACGCGGCCCTCGCCAGAACGGCGGCACAGGAGGACAAGCCGCGATCGTAGTTGATCATGCCGAAGCCGGAAATCAACGCGGTGTTGGCGCTTGCCACCTTGGCCCCGATGGGTTCCCCGGTGAGCTGCCGCATCGCTTCCGTCAACCCGAGAAAGCCGCCGGCCGCGCCCGCCTGCCCGACCGAAAGCTGGCCGCCCGAGGTGTTGTGGGGAAAAGTGCCGTCGGTGGTGAAGCTATGGGCGCGCACGAAATCCGGCCCCTCGCCCTTCCTGCAGAAGCCGAGGTCCTCGAGCTGCATCATCACGATCACCGGATAGTCGTCATAGGTCTCGACCAGATCGACACCCTGCGGCGTCAATCCGGCCATGGACCAGAGCTCGTCGACGTCGAGCGCCCATCCCCCGCGGATCTGGATCGGATCGGAGGGATAGGCGTTGTGCCGCTCGATGGTCGACAGGATGCCCACGGCGGGCAGGCCGAGCGATCTTGCGGTGTCCCCTCGGCAGACGATGAAGGCCTCGGCTCCGGCGCAGGGCATCACGCAGTCGAACAGATGGATCGGATCGGAAATCGGTCGCGCCGACATGTAGTCCTCGAGCGTCAGTTTCTTCTTCATCATCGCGAAGGGGATCGACAGCGCATTGTCACGCTGCGCGATGCAAAGCTTGGCGAAGTCCTCACGGCGGGCGCCGCACACATTCATGTAGTTCTTGGTGATCAGGGCGAAGGAGGCGTTGGCGCCGCCGGACCCGTAAGGATAGACGGCGTCCTGCGCAAAACGGGAGAAGGTCGACAGCGTCTTGCGGAAGGAATCAACGTGATTGGTGTCACCCGCGACGCAGGCGACGATCTCGGCGTCGCCCGCCTGCACCGCCCGCGCAGCGCGGCGTAGCGCCACGATGCCGCTCGCGCCGCCGAACGGCACGTGATCGAGCCAGCGCGGCGACAATCCGAAATGCTGGGTCAACCCGACGGCCGTGTCGGGCCCGACCGTGAAGCTCGAGACCGCGAGGCCATCGAAGTCGCTCGGCCGCAGCTTTGCGCGCGCGGCCAGTGCCTGGAGCGCACGGCCGATCCACCAATGCGCGCTGTTGGTCGAATAGCGCCGGTACGGAACCGTGGTCGGCGCGCAGGCAACGACGCCGTCATAGGACTTTCGCTTGGTGCTCGCCATCGGTCTGGCGGCTACAGCCCCCTCGGGTGACTCATGAACTCTTCCAGGATCTCTTTGGGCGGCTGGACGTAATCGGATACGCGGCTGACGCCGAGCCCGCAAAGCCGGCGCAACTTCACCGCCATCTCCGCCATCTTCACCGCGATCGGAATGCCGTTAATCACCGGGGCGCCATCGACCACGTGATTGTGGATCGCGGAAAACAGCAGCATGGGAATTCCCCCACCCGGGATCAAGACGTCGGCGCCGCCGGCGACCAACGGTCTTGCCTGCGCCGCGAACAACTCCTCTGCCTCCTTCGCGAGCTTATCCGACTCGTAGGCGTTGAGCATCTGCCCCGGCTCGAACTGCATCGCATGCACGCCGGTGACACGCCGCTCGAGTCCGTATTTGGTGATCTGGTGGTGAAACCAGGGGATGTAGCGCGTGTTGATGGTGACGATGCCGATGCGCTGACCCAGCTGGCAGCTGTAGAGCATCGACGCTTCGCCGAGCGCGACGACCGGGATGCCGACTGCGGAGCGCGTCTCATAGAGGCCGGCATCCTGGAAATGCCCGATGACAAAGGCGTCGTAGCCTTCGCGTTCGGCACGCACCGCATTGCAGATTACCTCGCGCGCGCAACGCATCTCGACGAGCACGTGGGCATAGGAGTCATGCGGCGTGATGCCCTTGATATCGACCGACGTCTCCGGATCGACGACGGCGGCCAAATGTGCACGCAAGCGGTCCCAATAGGTCCTGCCGTTCTCGCAGTCGACGTAGCTCTGGTACCAGATGCGCACGTTTGGCTCCCTTGCCCCGCTCGCCCATACGTATCCGCCGGCGGTTGCGCCGTCCGCCTGGCGCGGGGGTTGACGGAAGGCTCTTGCCAACCCCGGCAGATGCTTTAAACTTAAAACAATTCTTCTGGCTGTCCAGAGCTCATTTCGGGAGATCGGTCATGTTCTCACGTTTGTGCGTCGGCGTTGCGGCACTGCTGTTGTCCGCGAACGGCGGTGTCGCTGCCGACCTCACGGTCGGATTTGTCACCTCGCTGAGCGGTCCGGGCGCCTCGATTGGGATTCCATACGAAAAAGGCATCCTTGCCGCCCACGCCTTCGCCGATAAAGTCGGCGATGCCAATATCAAGCTGATCCGGCTCGACGATGCGTCCGATCCGTCGGCGGCGACGCGCAATGCTCGCAAACTGGTGCAGGAAGAAAAAGTCGATGTTCTGATCGGCACGTCGGGGGTACCGGGCACGGTGGCAATGGCCGTGGTCGCGGCCGAAACGAAGACGCCGATGATCTCGCTGACGCCCGCCACCCAGCCGCAAAGCCCGAATGGGCAATGGCTCATTTCCATTCCGCAGCCGCCGCCCTTGATGGTCGCGGCCGTCGTCGATCGGATGAAGAAGGATAACGTAAAGAAGACCGCCTATATCGGCTTCAGCGATTCATGGGGCGATCTCGTCTACGACGCTCTGATGAAGACCGCTCCGGCGAGGTCGATCGAGGTTCTCACCAACGAACGCTATGCGCGCGCCGACACCTCAGTCACCGGCCAGACGCTGAAGATCATCGCCGCGCGTCCCGATGCGGTGATCACCGGCGGCTCGGGAACGCCAGGCGCGCTCCCTTACATCGCGCTTGCCGAGCGTGGCTACAAAGGCGGCCTGTACGGCACGCATGCACTGATCAATCCCGACTTCGTGCGGGTGGGCGGCGCAGCGGTCGAAGGCGTGATTGCGCCGACTGGACCGGTGATCGTCGCGGAACAGTTGCCCGACAGCAATCCGACCAAGAAAGTCTCGCTGGTATTCCGGGAAGCCTATCAGAAGGCCAATAACGGCCCGACCACCGATGCGTTCTCGGCCTATTCCTTCGATGCCTGGCTCGTATTGCTCGATGCCGCCAAGCGCGCCTTGCAGAAGGCGCGGCCCGGGACCGAGGAATTCCGCGCCGCCTTCAAGGACGCGATGGAGACGACGAATGATGTCGTCGGCACGCACGGGGTCTACACTTTCAAGCCGGGCGGGTTCTACGGCGTGGATGAACGCGCGCGCGTGCTCGTCCAGCTGCAAAAGGGCAAGTGGATGCTGCTGCAGTAAGACGTCGCGTCCGGCGTAGGGCTACTCAATTGTCGATCGCGACCGACCGACGGCTGCCGGACCTCCGCCGGGATGCTTCGGCAGCCGGGGGTCTTCTTGCGCCCCCGCGATGACGCCGGAAATCGCTCTTCTTCTGGTGCAGGACGGCATCTCGACCGGCGCGATCTATGTCCTGGTCGGTCTCGGGATCGTGCTGATCTTCCTGGTCACGCGCGTCATCTTCGTCCCGTTCGGCGACATCGTCGGCTATGCGGCGCTGACCCTAGCCGCCCTGCAGATGAAACAGATGCCGGGCACGGTCTGGCTCGTGCTCACGCTCGCGGTGATGGCGACGGCGACGGAAGTCTATTCGCTGCTTCGCCAAGGCCAGAGGCAGCGCGTGCCCAAAGCGCTGATGCTGTACGGCCTGCTGCCGATCCTTGCCGCGCTTCTTGTCTGGCTTGCGACCGGACGCGAGCTGCCGATGTGGCTCGGCATCGCGCTCACCTGCGCGATCATCCTGCCGATCTCACCGCTCCTCTATCGCGTCGCATTCCGGCCGCTCGCGGACGCCTCGGTGTTGGTGCTCCTGATCGTCGCCGTGGCGGTGCATTTTGCCTTGTCCGGCCTCGCTCTGGTGTTCTTCGGACCGGAGGGCTTCCGTACCGAGCCGATGACGCGGGCATTCTTCAACCTTGGGCCGGTCGGCGTGTCAGGCCAAAGCATCCTGATTGTCGCGAGCTCCGCCGTCATCAGCCTGCTCTTGTTCGTGTTCTTCGAGCGCACACTCACGGGAAAGGCGCTGCGTGCGACTGCCGTCAATCGCGTCGGAGCGCGGCTCGTGGGCATCCGGCCGTCGACGACCGGGGCGACGGCCTTCCTGCTCGCATCGGCGCTTGCCGGCATTTCCGGCATCCTGATCGGGCCCGTCACCACGCTCTACTACGATTCCGGCTTCCTCATCGGCCTCAAGGCGTTCGTCGGCGCGATCATCGGCGGGCTCGTGAGCTATCCGGCGACCGCCGTCGGCGCCATCCTGGTCGGCCTGTTCGAAAGTTATGCCTCTTTCGTCGACAGTTCGCTCAAGGAAGTCTTCGTCTTCGGGATGCTGATTCCGATCCTGATCTGGCAATCGATGGGGGCGAAGGGGTCGATTGAGGAGGAAATCGAAGAGGAAGAGCACGAGGGGCAAGGGTGACGCGCTGGAGCTCTCATCTCGTGGCGATCCTGGCTGTCGCGTTCGTCGCGATTGCACCGGTTATCCTCGGATCGTTCACCATCACCTTGATGAATTACATCGGCATTTACGCGCTGGCGGCGCTCGGGCTCGTTCTGCTCACCGGCTGCGGCGGCTTGACCTCGTTTGGCCAGGCAGCATTCGTCGGCATCGGCGCGTACGCGACGGCCTGGTACACGGCCGTGCATGGCGGGTCGCCTTGGATCGGCCTCGTCCTGGCGCTGGCATTCACCGGCCTTGTTGCCACCGTGCTCGGCGCGGCGACGCTGCGGCTCGGGGGACATTTCCTGCCGCTCAGCACGATTGCCTGGGGCATCGCGATCTTCTTCCTTTTCGGCAATATCGACGCCCTGGGCCGCTATAGCGGACTGTCCGGCATCCCCGCGATTTCGCTCGGCCCGTTCTCACTCGCGGATACGACCGCAAACTACTTCTTCATCTGGGCGCTGCTCGGTGCCGTCATGCTGCTATGCCGCAATCTGCTCGACTCGCGTCAGGGACGCGCCATCCGCAGCCTGCGCGGCGGCATCGCCATGGTCGAAAGCCTGGCGATCGGCTCCTTCCAGATGCGGCTTATCGTTTTCGTCCTCGCCGGGCTGCTCGCAGGTCTCTCCGGCTGGCTCTACGCGCATCTGCAACGCTATGTCAGCCCGGCGCCGTTCGATATCCGTCCGGGCATCGAGCTCCTGCTGATGGCGCTCGTGGGCGGCGCGGGTCAGATCACCGGCGCCGTCGTCGGCGCCGCGATCGTGGTCTTGCTCAAGAACATCCTGCAGGACGTGCTCCCGCCGATCACGCGCTATAGCGCGCAGCTCGAGGTGGTGTTCTTCGGCATCCTATTCGTCGTGCTGCTGCAGAAGGCGCGCGGTGGCGT
>JBAUOM010000098.1:0-3637 GCA_049579765.1 Xanthobacteraceae bacterium | reverse complement strand
GCCCAGGCGCTGCGCCGCATCGGCGTCGAGCGTCTTGCCGATCTCGCCTCTCGCCCGCTCGAGGTCGGCGGGATCGGCGAGGAAGCGGCTTGCCAGCCGCGACAGGCCGTTCGACATCGGATAGGCGCCGAAATTCACCGCGGCCAATGCGAGCGTCGCCGGCGGCTTGTTGTCGCCGGCAAGCTGCCCGATCAGCATATAGGAGCGGTCGGTCGCGAACACGATCTCGGCGAGCGTGCCGGCAAAGCACGAGCCGGGCTCGACCTGCGCCACCAGCGAGCGCGAGGTGAGATCGACCCGCTTGAGCGTGCGCTTCCACAGGCCCCTGATCTCGCGCGCGAGCCAATGCTCCTCGCTGGCGTCGAGGAACGCATCGTAGGCGAGCACCAGCGCCGGATCGCCCGCCGACTTGAACACGATCGTCGCGATCTCGAATTCGTTGGCGCGGATGTCGAGGATGGCGTCGTCGAGGTCGCGCGCGAGCGCGAGCGGCCAGAACCGCGTCCCCTGCTCCACCATCGCCTCGGCCGACGCCGGCGGCGCTTCCTGCGGCCCGCGCAGCGTAATGGTCGCGAGCCGTTCGGGATGCTGGAATTCGACCGACAACGAACCGTATTCGACGCTGTCGGGCGAGCGCTCGCGCTTGAGCGGCGCGAGCGTTATCCCCTTGGCCGCGCCCGGCCGGCGCGACCTGGCGGCGAACTCGCGCGCACGCTGGGCCACCGTGTCCTCGAGCTTCGAGCCCGGCACCACCTCGTCGACCAGACGCCATTCCACGGCGCGCTTGCCCTTGATGCCCTCCTCGGTGGTGCAGAACACGTCGGCGCGGTCGCGCCGCACCTTGCGCTTGTCGGTGACGCGGGTGAGCCCGCCGGTGCCGGGCAATACCGCCAAGAGCGGCAGCTCCGGCAGCGAGACCGCCGAGGAGCCGTCGTCGATCAGCATGATGCGATCGGCCGCGAGCGCGAGCTCGTAGCCGCCGCCGGCCGCGGTGCCGTTGATCACGCAGATGGTGGCGAGGCCCGACGTTTCGCTCGCGTCCTCGATGCCGTTGCGCGTCTCGTTGGTGAACTTGCAGAAGTTGACCTTGTGGGCATGGCTCGCACCGGCGAGCATGCGGATATTGGCGCCGGCGCAGAACACGCGCGGCTTGCCCGAGCGCAGCAGGACGACCTTCACCTGCGGATGCTCGAAGCGCAGCCGCTCGATGGCGTCGGCGAGCTCGATGTCGACGCCGAGGTCGTAGGAATTGAGCTTGAGCTCGTAGCCCTCGAACAGCGTGGCCTTCTCGTCGACATCGAGCAGCAGCGTCGCGACGTCGCCGTCCACCGTGAGCTTCCAATGGCGGTATTTCGACGGATCGGTCTGGAAATCGATCCGGGTCTTGCCGTTGCTCAATTTGCGCTCTGCCTCGGCCATGAAGTCCTCATCAAGATCATTCGGCGGCGACATTGCCTTCGCCGTGATCGCGCAGCAGGCGGTTGGCGAAATCCGCGACCGCGGAGAGCGTCGCCTCCGGCGCCTCGCGGTGCGGCGCGTGCCGCGTGTCAGGCAACAGCGCCACCTCGACCGGGCAATAGCACTCCCGTTGCGCCATCTCGATCTGCCGCACGCTGCCGTACTGATCGTTCTCGCCCTGCACGATCAGGATCGGAACCCGGATATGGGCGAGGGCATCGCTGATGTCCCAGTTGCGGAACTCTGGATCGAGCCAGGGGCCGCACCAGTTGTAAAAAGCGTTGTCCGGGTCGGCGTGGACGCGCGCGAGCCGGGCGCGCAGCGGGCCGGCGTCGAACGCCGCCTTGGCGCGGACGATCTCGGCGATGTTCATGTCCTCGGTGAAGAAGTGCGGCGCCATCAAGACGAGCCCGCGCACCCGGTGGTCCTGGACGCTGCCGGCGTAGATCGCGGCAATCGACGCGCCGTCGCTGTGGCCGACGAGAAGTCCGCGCCGGAACCCGATCGCCGCGAGCACGCCTGCGAGCACGTCGCGCGCCTCGTCGTGCATGAACGAGACCGGCCGCGGCAGTTGCGACGGCGACGAGCGCCCGTAGCCGGCGCGCGAATAGGCGAACACGCCGGCGCCGGTCGCAGCCGCGAGCTCTTGGGGAAAACCGTTCCAGGCCGCGACCGAGCCGAGCCCCTGGTGCAGCAGCACCAGGGTCGGCGCCGCGTCGGGACGCGGCCCGATCATGCGGTATTCGAGCCGCGTCTCACCGAGATCGAGAAAGCCCTGGTCGGCGAGTGTCATAGATTTTTCGTGTGGCTCCAGGTCTGACCTCCGTCATGCCCGGGCTCGACCCGGCAATGACAGCCCTATTGCTTTGCTCCGTTCGTACAACTCTCGACGATCCGCACGAGTTTCTCGAAACTGCGCTCGACCGTCTCGCCGGAGGTATCGAGCTCGAACTGCGCGCGCGCATAATCGGCGCGGCGCGCTTCCAGGATCGCGACCAGATCGCCCATCGCTTCGCGGTTCTTCGCCATGGGACGGAAGTCGCCCTGCTCCATCACCCGGCCCATATGCTCCTCGGGCCGCGCCTTGATCCAGACGGTGTCGGTGCGGCGCAGCAGCAGCCCGTAGGTCTCCGCATTTGCGACGATCCCGCCGGCGGTGGCGATCACCGCCGCCGCGTGCTCGTCGATGACGCGTTCCAGGCACGCGCGCTCGTAGCGACGGAAGGTGGCGAGGCCGGCCATCTCGATCAGATCGGGAATGCGGGCGCCGTAGTCCTGCTCGACCAGACGGTCGAGCTCGATGAACGGGCAGCGTAGCCGCTGCGCGAGGAGTCGGCCCAGCGTCGACTTGCCGGCACCGCGCAGCCCGACGAGCGCGATCCGCCGTCCGCGATCGCTCGCGCCCTCCCGGGCGCCGTGGGCCTCGATCAGCTTGGCGAGCGCGGGAAGCTCGGCGAGCGGCATGCGTCCGAGCACGTCGAGAATATGTGCCATGGCCGCGGCACGCCCATCGGTGCGCGGCAACAGCTCGATGATCGGCACGTCGAGCGCGTCCGCGATCGACTTCAGGATGATCACGGACGGGTTGCCCTGCCCGCTCTCGATCTGCGCGAGATAGCGCTCCGAGGCACCGGAATCCTGCGCGAGCTGCCGGCGGGTAGCGCCGCGTTTGGCACGGGCGAGCCGCACCAGCCGGCCAACATCGGTAACGAACGCCGCGCGCTCGCCACCTTGCGCCTCCCGGGCGCGCTTCTCGCCTGCATCCGCACTGGTCGTGAACGCGGTCATGGGCCGTCACCAATCGGCATTATAATTCATGCACTATAATGCATGGCGCCGCGAGCGTCAATCGGCGCTGAACCCGTTCCCCCACAGCGCTTCGAGCCTGGACAGCGCGGCGGCCGGCAGCGGGCCCTGGGCGAGGGCCGCGAGCGCGGCATCGAGCTGCGCGATCGTGGTGATGCCAATGACCCGCGCCGCGAAACCGCCATTGCCCAGCACGAAGCGCAGCGCCGCCTGCGCGGGTGTGCCGTAGGCGTCGCCCAACGCCGCGCGCGCCGACGAGCCCGGTTCCGGGCGAGTGTCATCAGCGCGTTCACGCGCGTCTTCCGACGCGCGATGCGCGCGCACTTCAGAGTGGCCGCGCTGGCCGCTCGCTTCGCTCGCCAGCGCGGCGCGC
>JBAUOM010000097.1:0-4729 GCA_049579765.1 Xanthobacteraceae bacterium | reverse complement strand
CGATTCAGTTATTGCTCGGAGTGTCCTTAGGGCGCCGTTTTCCCGTCCGATCAGCGATCGCAGCGGAGAGCACGTCCGATCGTGCCGTCCTGAATGAGCTCCGGGCGCGCGGCTATTCCGCCGCTTGCATCCGCCCGCCCGGCGACGGCGCGGTCGCCCGACCTTCGGCTATTTCCTTCTCGGCCCACTGGCTGTGGTGCTCCTTCGCCCAGTTGACGTCGACCGTGCCGTCCCACATCCCCTCGAAGGCGCCCTCCATGCCGACGGTGCCGATATAGATGTGGGCGAGCATGACGGCGACGAACAGCAGCGCCGCGACGCCGTGAACGACCTGCGCCACCTGCATGTCGGCGATGTTGGTTCCGTAGAACGGGAACATCAGGAGGTAGCCGCTGGCCGCGACCGCCCCGCCGCCGAGCACCACGATCCAGTAGATCAGCTTCTGGCCGGCATTGAAGCGGCCCGCGGGCGGGTGCCGGTCGCCGACCATGCCGCCGCCTTCCTTGAGCCATTCGGCATCGACCCGGTTCGGGACGTTCCAGGCGATCCACATCAGGAAGATCAGGAACACGCCGAGCGTGAACGGGAAGCTCAGGTAGTTGTGAGCGTATTTCGCCCACTGCGACCAGTCGGCGAACGCGTCGGGCCCGATGAGCGGCAGCAGCAGCGGCTTTCCGAACGTGATGTTGAGGCCGGAAATCGCAAGCAGGATGAAGCAGGCCGCCGTCATCCAGTGCACGAGGCGCTCGAACACGGAAAAGCGCACCAGCACGCGCCCGGAACGTCCCCCTTCGATCCGGACCATGCCGCGGATCAAATAAAACACCACCAGGATCGCAAGCATGCCGAGGATCGAAATGGCCCCGATCCAGCGCAGCGTCACCTGGTGGAACTCGCGCCAGTCGCGGCCGGCGGGCTGCTCGAGGGTGCAGGCCTTCTGGTCGGGCAGCGTGCAGCGGCCGGTAATCCGGTTCAGCTCGTTGAGAAGCTGATCCTCCTTAACCGCGCTGGCCGTCGGGTTGACGGAGTGATCGGGATTGCGCTGCTGGGCGCTCACGGGGGCCGCGCACGCGACGATGAATGCGAGCGCCATCGCGCCGATGACGAAACGGAAGCGCGTCAGAAGCGTCGCCATGAGGTTTCCTCCTTGTTCGCCGTCATCATTCCCGAAGCGGATGATCCAGTTGGCAGTGGCGTCGGCGTTGAGCGGCTACGGGCATCGCGGAGCGGCGGTTACCGGATGCCCGCTCTCGTGTCGGGACGCGCGGCAGGCGCGTCCCCCTTGCTACGACGCGATCGTCTCGCGATACGCCGTCTTCCAGCCCCAGGCGCCCGAGCCGTAGCCGCGCTTGACCACGCGCTCCTTGTAGATCTGGGCGATGATCTCGCCGTCACCGGCCAGGAGCGACTTGGTCGAGCACATTTCCGCGCACAGCGGCAGCTTGCCTTCGGCCAGACGATTGGCGCCGTACTTCTCGTACTCGGCCTGGGAGCCGTCCGCTTCCGGCCCGCCCGCGCAATACGTGCACTTGTCCATCTTGCCGCGCGAGCCGAAGTTGCCGACGCGGGGATATTGCGGCGCGCCGAACGGGCAGGCGTAGAAGCAATAGCCGCAGCCGATGCAGAGGTCCTTGGAGTGCAGCACCACGCCGTCGGCGGTGGTGTAGAAGCAGTTCACCGGACAGACCGCCTGGCAGGGCGCGTCGGTGCAATGCATGCAGGCCATGGAGACCGAGCGCTCGCCGGGTTTGCCGTCGTTGATGGTGACGACGCGCCGGCGGTTGATGCCCCACGGCACCTCGTTCTCATTCTTGCAGGCGGTGACGCACGCGTTGCACTCGATGCAACGGTCGGCGTCGCAGAGGAATTTCATCCGAGCCATTGTCGAGCCTCCTTACGCTGCCCTGATCTGACACAGCGTGGCTTTGGGTTCTTGCATGCCGGTCACCGGATCGTAGCCGTAGGTCGTGAGCGTGTTCACGCTCTCGCCGAGCACGATCGGATCCGCGCCCTTCGGGTACTTGTCGCGTTGATCGACACCCTGGAACCAGCCGGCGAAGTGGAACGGACACCAGCTGACGCCTTTGCCGACGCGTTCCGTGACCAGCGCCTTCATGCGCGCTTTCGAGTTGTTGGCGGCGCCGGTCACCCAGACCCAGCTGCCGTCCTTGATGCCGCGCTCGGCGGCATCGGCCGGATTGATCTCGATGAACATGTCCTGCTGCAGCTCGGCGAGCCACTTGTTGGAGCGGGTTTCCTCGCCGCCGCCCTCGTATTCGACCAGCCGGCCCGAGGTGAGGATCAGCGGGAACTGCTTGGACAGCCCGTTGTCGACCGCAGCCTTCTGCACCGAGAAGCCGATATTGGGCACGCGGAACTGCTTGGCGTCGGGCCGCGTCGGATATTTGGCGACGAGGTCGGGCCGCGGCGAGTAGATCGGCTCGCGGTGCACCGGAATCGGGTCGGGCAAATTCCACGCATTGGCGCGCGCCTTGCCGTTGCCGTACGGGACGCAGCCGTGCCCGACCGCCACCCGCTGAATGCCGCCGGAGAGATCGATCGACCACGACACTCCGTCGGGATTGTTGCCGCCGATCTTCTCGATGACCGCGACCTCCTCGGGCCGCAGATCCTTGTCCCAGCCGAGCTTCTTGAGCACGCCATAGGTGAACTGGGGATAGCCGTCCTTGATCTCGGAGTCCTTGGAGTAATAGCCGTTGCCGAGCAGGCTGACCTTGCGGGTCGTGCCGTCGGGCAACTTCTCCTCGCGCTCGAGGCCGAAACGGGCGCGGAACGTGCCACCGCCTTCCTGGATCGAGAGGGTCGTGTTGTAGAGCAGCGGCGTTCCCGGATGCTTGAATTCGGGAGTGCCCCAGCACGGCCACGGCAGACCGTAGTACTCGCCCTTCGCCGGGCCGCTCATGGCCTTTTGCGTGCGCATGTCGAAGTCTTTTTGATTGGCCATGTGCAGCTTCAGCCGCTCCGGCGACTGGCCGCAATAACCCGTGGACCAGCCGCCGCGATTGATCTCGCGAAGCAGGTCCTCCGGCGACGGAAGATTGTTCTCGACCTTGATGTTCTTGAACATCTTGTCGGCGAACCCGAGCTTCTTCGCCAGGAGATACATGATCTCGTTGTCGTCCTTGGATTCGAAGATCGGCTTGACGATCTGCTCGCCCCATTGGATCGCGCGGTTGGACGCCGTGCGCGAGCCGTTGGTTTCGTAGCTGGTCGCGACCGGCAGGAGGTAGGTGCCGTTCTTGCGCTCGGAGAGCGCCGCCCAGGTGGTCGGATGCGGATCGGCGACGACCAGCAGGTCGAGCTTCTCGATGCCCTTGGCCGCCTCCGGCATGCGCGTGACGGTGTTGCCGCCGTGGCCCATGACGACCATCGCCTTGAGGTTGTCGGCCTGGGCAACCTGATCCTTCGGCAGCAGCGTCGCGTCGAACCACCGCGTCGAAGGAATGCCGGGCGTCTCCATCATCTTCTTGTCGGCGAAGCGGGAGACCATCCAGTCGTAGTCGACCTCCCACACGCGGCACCAATGCTTCCAGGCGCCTTCGGCGAGGCCGTAATACAACGGCAGCGTCACGACATCGAGGCCGAGGTCGGTGGCGCCCTGCACGTTGGTATGGCCGCGGAAGATGTTGGCGCCGGCGCCGGGCTTGCCGACATTGCCGGTGGCGAGCAGCAGGATGCAGCTCGCGCGGACATTGGCGGTGCCCATGGTGTGCTGGGTCTGGCCCATCGCCCAGATCAGCGTCGCGGGCCGGTCCTTGGCGAACATCTCGGCCACGCGCTTGAGCTGCGCGCCTGGTACACCACTGACGCGCTCGACTTCCTCGGGCGTCCACTTCTCGACTTCCTTGCGGACCTCATCCATCCCGTAGACGCGCTGCTCGATGAACTCCTTATCCTCCCAGCCGTTCTGGAAGATGTGCCAGAGCAGCCCCCACAGCACCGGGATGTCCGTGCCCGGACGCAACCTGACATATTCGGTCGCATGGGCGGCGGTGCGGGTGAGACGCGGATCGGCCACGATGAAGTTCGCGCGGTTGAGCTCCTTGCCTTCGAGCAAGTGCTGCAACGACACCGGGTGCGCCTCGGCCGGATTGCCGCCGAGGAAGAGCAGCGTCTTGGCGTTGCGGATGTCGGTGTAGCTGTTGGTCATCGCCCCGTAGCCCCAGGTATTGGCTACGCCGGCGACGGTGGTCGAATGGCAGATGCGCGCCTGATGGTCGGAATTGTTCGTGCCCCAGAAGGCGGCGAACTTCCGATTGAGATAGGCGCCTTCGTTGGTGAATTTCGCCGAGCCCAGCCAGTAGACCGATTCCGGTCCCGACTTTTCGCGAATCTCCATCAGCTTGTCGCCGATCTCGTCGATCGCCTGGTCCCAGCCGATCCGGGTCCACTGGCCGTTGACGAGCTTCATCGGATAGCGCAAGCGGCGATCGCCGTGCACGATCTCGCGCGTCGCCGCGCCCTTGGCGCAATGCGAACCGCGGTTGATCGGGCTGTCCCAGCCCGGTTCCTGGCCGATCCAGACGCCGTTGGCGACTTCCGCCATCACCGTGCAGCCGACCGAGCAATGCGTGCAGATGTTCTTGCGGATGGTCACTTGCGCGCCCGCGGGGGGCGGCGGACCCGCTTGCGCCTTGCGCACGCTTGCGAGCGGCAGCACGCCCAACGTGGCGAGGCCGCCGGCCGCGAGCCCGGAGCGGCGCAGGAA
>JBAUOM010000096.1:0-9676 GCA_049579765.1 Xanthobacteraceae bacterium | reverse complement strand
GGACCCACGTCCCGCTCAGTCGTCGTCGTCCTCCTGCTCCAGGAAGGACAAAGGCGACAGCGACTCGCGCACAACGATAACGACCGGCTGTGCCGACGACTTGACGGTCCCGGCCTCGACCAGGTCGTTGACAATGCGTTCGACGTGGCTCAGCAGCTTGCCCCTTCCTTTGCGAAGGCGCCTGACGTCCCTGGTCGATTGAGGTTCACCGAGATCGACGACGACGATCTGCGATTTGCTCGTCTTTTCATGCTCCCGAGGGTCTCGCTGCTCGCTCGCGCCGGTTGCCGGATTTGCCATCGTCAATCTCCTTCCTCTTCGTCTTCTTCCTCCACCTTGATCTTGAAGGGCGCCGCCTTGCGCATCTCCTTCATGGCTTTTCGCTGCGCCTTCATGAAGTTGCCCGGCTCCTCAAAGATCCAGGACTTGCCCCCTTTCGCCACCGAGTCGAGATGGCGCTGATAAGCCTCCTGCGCGGCGATCACCTGCGCCTTCAGCACATGTCGGATGGTGCGTTCGAGCCCACTGTCCTCGCCATCCTCGTCTTCATCGCTTTTGTAGACGACATTGGCGGTTCGATGTTCGCCGCTGCCTTGAACAACGGTGACACGTTTGACGAGCTTGTCCATGGTGTCCTTCCTGGCGGTGGGAGTGAATTTCGGTTCGCCGCATGCCTCGGTTCGGTCGGCGTCTTGCAGGAGGCAGCCCGTCGCTTCGACGATCTCCGTCGGCTTGGCCGAGTTGCGCTCGCCGACCACCGCCTCGCGATAGCACCTCGCTATAGCACCTCGAGCACCTCGTTCCTGCTGCCGTGCATGCATGCTAACCTGCATCGGCAAGTTCGGCAACCGAGCATTCTTCAGTCCCGGCTGTTGTCGTGGTGCGCCCCCCCTACATGTTCTGCAAGCGGCGGGAGGTGCGCATCGGCTCGCCTTGCGCCCACGGACGAGAAGCGCCAAGCTGGTGCGGTGCCCGACCAAGTGAGGCGCTTGCGGGCAAGGAGGTCGATGTGGCCAAGCCGCTGCCAGCATTGCTGTTGCTGATTGGGTTCGCGATGACGGGCGGACCGGCGCAGTCGCGGTCATTGCAGGTGGTGGGCACCGCCGGCTACCTGTCGGAATGGGAACTCACCGGCTCGGTCACCGAGCGAAAGTCGGCGGCCCACGCGGAGTTTTCCGGACCGGTGACCTGGAAGCATGTCGGTCTGTGCAGCGTGAACGGCCCACAAGAGAAATCCGGGCAGATCCGGTTTCAGCTTTCCGCGTCCGGCGGATCGTCGCACATCGACGCGACGATCTCGCTCGACGACGCGCAATGCCGTTACAGCGGCGATTTCGCCGGCAGTTCGAGCGGGCACATGGACTGCTCCGATGCCAAAGGCGTTCCGATTTCGATTTCGATCAAATGATCGGGGTCGACGGCGGAACCGCCGCCGGCTTTGCCGTGACGCTTATCGATCGCGATCGAGCCTGGTGTCGGGCATGTTCAGGCGGATCACGATTCTGCGGATCAGCACCAGGAGCACGGCGATCAATGCCAGCTGAATCCAGCCGAACGTCGTCGCCCGCCCGATAATCGCGTCCCAGTCGATCTGATAGCCGAACCACCGCTTTGCGACGGCGTCCGCAATGAGCCCGATGCCGATCGAGGCGGCGGCGATATAGCCCAGCTTCAACACCAGCGAAGCGATATAGGCTATCTTGCCGACGATGTTCTTGAAGTGAATGATCGGAGTCTCGACGTTGCGCTGCACCTGGAAGAAGAATTGCGTGACCATGTCGGCGAATTCCTCCATTTGCAGGTAGTCCAAGTCGGTGGGGCCGCGCATCCTCTGCCGCATGCTCTTTTTCACGCGCTCGCGCGCCTCCTTGCCGGCCTCGCGGGCGTAGATTTCGAACTCCTTGACGATATTGATGTCCCTGTTCAACCGCGTGATGATCGAATCGTAGGAGAACGACGTTCGGAAGTACTGGATCGACTCGTAGCTCGCAGGCAGCGAATATTCCCGGGCTACCTCCAGGAAGCGAAGCCAGGCTTGCCCGGTGCTCTTCTCCCACCACTCGGCATCCCTGCTGTTCATGGCGTAGACCCAATCGGAGTAGATCTTCTCCATCTCGTTGCGGACCTTGTCGACGTCCATGGGCGGAAGCGGGCCAGCGAGCGACAGCGCGGTGTTGACGATCCGCCCGATGTCTCCCCTCGACATGTGATACCGCATCTCCCGGAATATCTTCCGGGTCGCGGTGGAGAAGCGTCCGATCGCACCGAAGTCGATGAAGCAAACCTTGTTGTTCGGCATGATCACCAGGTTTGCCGGATGCGGGTCGGCATGAAAGAAAAGCTCTTCCTGCGACTCGCGGAGCATGATCACGACGAGCTTGCGCGCCAGCGCTTTCGGCTCGATGCCGATGCGTTTTACCTTCGCCAGGAATTCCTGGTCGTTGCGGTCGACGGCTGCCAGCAGCTCCCACATCCATACGCCCGAGACGAACTCGCTCACCATCACTTCCTCGGTGCAGTATTGGAAATGAACCTGCGGGGCGGTCACGTCCTTCTTGCGCTTGGCCGCGCGGCGGCGGAACAGATCGGTGTAGCGCGCCTCGCTCCGGAAATTCAGCTCGTTGAACAGGATCGTCCGGAAGTCCCCGGTGAAGCGCCGGCCGACATCCGGAGGTATGATGGTGAGCGTCTCGCCTACGATCAAAAGCCAGTCCAGCGCCCGCAGGTCGGCGGCGATGAGTTGGCCGATCCCGGGCCGGCGCACCTTTACCGCCACGCGTTCGCCGGTCTTCAACCGCGCTTGATAGACGCAGGCCAGCGAGGCCGAGCCGATCGGCTCGGGGTCGAAAACCGCGAACACCTCGCCCAGCGGCTTGCCGAGGTTGCGCTCGATGATCGCAATCGCTTCCGACGTCGCAAAAGGCGGAACGCGGTCGAGCATCTTGCTCAGCTCGGCGCAATAGGCATAAGGCAGCATGTCGACGCGGATCGACAATTGCTGCGCCAGCTTGAGAAAGCTTCCGCCGAGATCCTCGAACACGGCCCGCAACCGAACGGCGCGACGCTCGACGCTGGCGCGGCGCTGCAGCACGTCGAGCAAATTGCCGGCGTAGAATTGTATGATCGCCCAGATCCAGAGACACAGCCTCCCCATGGGGAGGAGGATCCCGGGGTCGAAGTAGACGCGGCGCGCCCTGGGCAGAGTCACATGCAAAGTGTCGATCGAATGCGCGATCCTACGCCGCGGCATGGGGCGGACGACGTCGGGGTCGTACGCCGTACCCGGCTCCCCGACCGCCGTTGCCTGCCCGCGCCGTGACCTCAGTGCGAAACGAAAATTCATTGGCGGCTCATGTCAGGGATCTGGCCGGCGTCGGACGTCCCGACCATTGCCGGGGACTGATTGTCGGCTGCCCCTCCCGATGGCGGACACCTGCGACCATGCGTCCGATCCCCCGGCGCCGGACATTCATTCATGGATTTGACCCGAATTCAAATGGGCTTCCGGCTCGGCCCACGTCCGAACGCTGGCGCCATAGCCGCGACATATTGCTGTTCGCGCGCCGGCACTGGACGGCACAATGTGTCGGTGATAACGACAATCCGGATTGAGGCCGGACCGTCCAAGGCGAGGTTGGTGTTGATGACGTCTCCGCTCGCGGCTCGCATGGCATGGGCGAGGGCGGCCTTACGGATCGGATCGGTTCAACCGTCGCGACCGTCGAGGCAAAGCAGATGATCGTGACGGCGACAGGACGATCCCGAACGGGCATTGTTCGCTGACAATTCAGATCAAGCGGGAGGGCGCGAATGGCGCTCAACGTCTCGGCATGGTCGATCCGTCATCCGGTCGCTCCCATTGTCGTCGCTTTGGCGATCGCGGCGATCGGATACCTCAGCCTCATCAAGCTGCCGATCACGCGCCTTCCGAACGTCGACGTCCCTCTCATAACCGTCGTGATTACGCAGTTCGGTGCTTCGCCCGGAGCGCTCGAAACGCAGGTTACCAAGAAGGTGGAGGATGCCGTTGCCAGTGTCGCCGGCTTCCACCATGTCAAATCGCTGATCACGGATGGAGTTTCGAGCACCTCGATCACCTTCCGGTTGGGAACCGACGCCGATCGCGCGCTCAATGACGTAAAGGATGCCGTCACGCGGGTCCGCGCCGATCTCCCGCGCGGCATCGACGAGCCTCTGGTCCGGCGCGTCGACGTGACCGGGCTTCCCATTCTCACCTATGCCGCGATAGCTCCCGGAAAAACGCCCGAGCAACTCTCCTTCTTTGTTGAAGATGTCGTGATACGTGAGTTGCAGGGGATCCGCGGGGTCGGCAGCGTCGAGCGCATCGGCAGCGTCGAGCGCGAGATCCGCGTCGGGCTCGATCCGGTCCGGCTGCAGGGCCTCGGATTGACCGCGCTCGATGTGAGCCGTCAGCTCCGGGGCAATAACGTAGACCTCGCCGGCGGGCGGGCGGAGATCGGCGGGCGCGATCAGGCGATCCGCACGCTGGCCGGAGCCAAGACGCTCGCAGACCTCGCAGGCACCAGGATTGCTCTGCCGACCGGCGGTGAAGTGCGGTTGGATGACCTGGGACTTATCACCGACTCGATCGCGGAGCCGCGCACCTTTGCCCGTTTCAACGGAGCGCCCGTCGTCGGCGTGAGCATTGTGCGGGCAAAGGGCGCGAGCGACGTAGCTGTCGCGGAAAAGGTCGCCGCCGGCATCGAAGCGATCAAGAGCGCGCATCCGGAGGTCGGGCTCAAGCTGATCGACAGCTCGGTCACGTACACGTTCGGAAACTACCACGAGGCCAACAAAGCTCTCTATGAAGGCGCGATCCTGACCGTGATCGTCGTGTTCCTGTTCTTGCGCGACTGGAGGGCGACAATCATCGCGGCAATCACGTTGCCATTGTCGATTCTGCCGGCTTTCTGGGTGATGTCCATTCTCGGGTTCTCGCTCAATATTGTGAGCTTGCTGGCGATCACGCTCAGCGTCGGAATTCTCGTCGACGACGCCATCGTCGAGATCGAGAATATCGTGCGCCACATCCAGATGGGCAAGTCGCCCTATCAGGCCGCGTTGGAAGCGGCGGACGAGATCGGTCTGGCGGTCGTCGCCATCAGCCTGACCATCGTTGCGATATTCCTGCCCGTCGGCTTCTTGTCTTCGATTCCTGGGCAGTTCTTCAAGCAATTCGGCATAACCGTCTCAGTGCAGGTGCTGTTTTCGCTTCTCGTCGCGCGCTTCATAACGCCAATGCTGGCCGCCTATTTCCTGAAACCGCATCGGCACAAGGAGAAGGCCGACGGACGAATCATGCGTTCCTACGTGCGGACATTGGGCTGGTCGGTTCGGCACCGACTTATCACCGTATTCATAGGCTTGGTCCTGTTCGTCGCCGCGATGGCGGGCACCGGTTTGCTGCCGTCGGGGTTCATGCCGGCTTCCGATAGTGCGAGGTCGGTGCTTGCGATCGAGCTGCCGCCGGGATCGCAGCTCGCCGAAACCGAGGCAGCTACCGAGACCGTTGCGAAGCTCGTGCGCAACCGGCCCGAGGTGGAGAGCGTGTTTGTCGACGGCGGACGAATCCCTCCTGCGGTGGTCGACGTCGGCAAGGCCGCCCTTACGATCGACTACGTGCCCAAGTCGGAAAGGTCGCTTTCGCAGCAGCAGCTCGAGCAAGCAATCACGCGAGATCTGGCGGCAGTTCCGGATATTCGCTACTGGTTCCTCGACGACAACGGACTGCGAAACGTCAGCCTGACCGTGAGCGGCGACGACAGCGCCACGGTCTCGAACGTGGCGGCCGAGCTCGCGGCTCAAATGCGGCGACTGCCGATGCTTGCGAATGTCGTCTCGAGCGCTGCGCTCAATCGGCCGGAGTTGAGGATCTACCCGCGACGGGAATTGGCCGTCCGGCTAGGCGTACCGATCGAGAACCTGTCCGAAACAGTCCGTGTCGCAACCATCGGAGATGTCGGGCCCGCACTACCGAAATTCGATGCCGGGGACCGGAGCGTCCCGATCCGGGTCCTGCTCGAGGAGAATGCGCGCGCCGATCGGCAGGTCCTGGAGCAGCTGCGCGTGCCGTCGCAACGTGGCGGAGGGGTGCCGCTGATTGCGCTCGCCGACCTGAGTTTCGGGGACGGTGCCACCAGCATCACGAGAAACGACCGCCAGCGGATGGCCAGCGTCGAAGCAGATCTCGTCGACGGCGCCGCGCTGAGCCAGGCGTTGGAAGCCGTCAACGGCTTGTCGGTGATGAAGAATCTTCCACAAGGCGTCAAGGTCGTCCCCGGCGGGGACGCCGAACTGCAAGGCGAGCTGTTCGACGAATTCGGCAGCGCCATCCGTAACGGCCTCATGATGGTCTACGTCGTGCTCGCCATCCTGTTCGCGAGTCTACTGCATCCGTTTACCATCCTGTTTTCGCTGCCTCTGTCCATCACCGGCGCCGTCCTCGCGCTCCTCCTCACATTCCTGCCGATCACCTTGCCGGTCATTATCGGCATTCTCATGCTTCTGGGCATCGTCACCAAGAACGCCATCATGCTGGTCGATTTTGCGATCGAGGGCATGCACACAGGTGCCGACCGCACGGCAGCGATCTTGGATGCCGGCCACAAGCGCGCTCGGCCAATCCTCATGACGACCATCGCCATGGCCGCGGGCATGGCTCCGAGCGCCCTGGCGGTGGGCGCCGGTGGCGAGTTTCGATCGCCGATGGCGATCGCGGTCATTGGCGGGCTGCTCGTCTCGACCGTGTTGTCGCTTCTGTTCGTTCCCGCGTTTTTCGTGATCATGGACGATCTCGGCCGATTGCTGTCCCGAGTGTTCGGGCGCTTCATCGGAGGGGCCGACGAGCCGGGAGCGGGAGCCGCGGCAAAGCCTCCGTCCGCCCCCGACCTTCATGCCTCGGGCAAAGGTGAGGCCGCCGGCCGCGCAGACGCGGTGCCGTCGCCCGAACCGGCGAAGGCGGGCTGAATCATATAGCGCTGCTCAAGCCCCGACGGACGATCTCCGCGCGCCGGCGATAGCCGGCGGCGACCATGCGATTCGCCCACCGCGGCGTGAGTGTCGCGGAAATCAACCTGTCAGCGGCGTCCGGTCCTGGTCACGTAGACCCTGATCGGCTTCGACATGACCGGGGGATTATGCGGCACGTGGTTCTCGTCACCGAGAAGGAGCTGCAGCGTGTGCCTTCCCAATGGCAGGGTGACGGTCGCTTCCGTCTGTCCGGCCCCGAAGTGCAAGTGATTGAAGTCGTTCGGGATCGGCTGGTCGAGCGGGGGCAGCTTGGCGTCGATCAGGAGATGATGGTGGCCCGTATTCGGCTTGTCGATACCGGCCGGTGCCACGCCCATATTGGTGAGGCCGAAGCGGATGGTGGCCTGCTGCGGAAGCACTGACCCGTCCTGCAGGCCGACGAAATAGACCCGCGCATCGGCCGGCGCCGGCTTGCGTACCGAGGGATCGACGACGCGCACCCGGATGCGCTGCGACATGACCGGGGGAGTGTGAGGAATGTGATCCTTGTCGCCGAACAGCAGTTGCAGCGTGTGTTCCCCATGCTTCAGGGTGATCTCAGCCTCGGTCTGACCGGAGCCGAAGTGGAGATGATTGAAGTCGTTCGGGATCGGCTGGTCGAGCGGCGGCAGATCGGTATCGATCAGCAGGTGATGATGGCCTGAATTCTGGCGATCCGAGCCCGCGGGCGCCACGCCCATGTTCTTCAAGCCGAAGTAGACCGTGAACTTGGGCGGGATGACCGCGCCGTCCTTGAGATCGGTGAAATACACCTCGGCCCCGGGCGGGGACGGCGTGGGGCCTCCCGTAAGCGCGGCCGCAGCCGGGGCGCCTTCGACGCGCACCCGAATGCGCGGCGACATTACCGGCGGCGAGTGCGGGATGTGGTCCTTGTCGCCCATCAGCAGTTGCAAGGTGTGCTCGCCCGGCTTGAGCGTGATCTCGGCCTCGGTTTGGCCGGCACCGAAATGCAGATGGTTGAAGTCGTTGGGAATGGGCTGGTTGAGCGCGGGCAGCTCGGTGTCGATCAGCAGATGGTGGTGGCCGGAGTTCTCGCGATCCGAGCCGGCAGGTGCGATGCCCATGTTGCGCAAGCCGAAATAAAGCTTCAGCTTGGCCGGGACGGTCGCGCCGTCCTTGAGGTCGATGAAATACACCTCGGCCCCGGCCGGTGCGGGCGTCGGGCCTCCGCTCCGCGGCGCCTGGGCAACGGCGGCGCCGCAGCCGGCCATGCAGGCGACCAGCAATGCCGCAAATCGACCGGCCCGTTTGTTACGCCTTGTTCCAACCTTCTCGCACACGCGCATGGCTACATCCTTCCGTAGCTCTCGTCGCCCGCTTCCGGACATCGTCGATCTGACCCGCTCACGGATCCGTTAATCTAGGGGAACTCAGCCGCACTGGGAAGCGCGACGCGGCGAACGGTCATTACGGCCTGCGAGCCGCCACAACCTGCTCACATCGACCGCACCGACAGAGCCCGTCTCAATGGGTGCCAGTCAATCATTTTCTCGTCGCCCGCTGCGCAACCCGGGCTTGTTGCAGAGCGGCAATCCTTGAGCGCCCCCTGCCCTGTTGTCGGCCCGTGACATTCCGTCTAGAATTTTATGATTGCTTGGAAAAAACACCCAGGGCTGGGGGGAGCTTCCGAGGTGCGCGGTTGCCCGGAAGGCGGCCTGGGGGCAATCAGGAGTCGATTCATTCTGCGGCAGTATGTCTCTTTATGGTGGTCATGATCTGAAATGCCAGGAAGCGTAAGATCGCAACGGCCACGCTACCATGAGATTGCAGCGGAGGTCGTTGAATTGATCGGAAAAAAAGGCGCGGGATGAACATGCGGCTTCTATTTTGTCTGTGCTTGTCGGTCGTGTACGCAATGCTGACCTCGTCGGCGTTGCCGCAGCAAAGACCGGCACGTGTGGCACTGATCATCGGAAACGAAAGCTACCCGGATGCCAGTACGCCGCTGGCCACCACGGTCAAGGACGCTCGCACCCTTGCCGAGGAGTTTCGTCGAAACGATTTCGACGTCGACCTCAAAGAAAACGTCGGCAAGGAGGAGATGCAGCGCGCGATCGACGCCTTCACCGGCAAGATTCGCAACGGCACAGTGGCGTTGTTCTATTTCAGCGGCTACGGCATTCAGGTCGCACGGCAAACATATCTGCTTCCGGTCAATGCCCAAGTTTGGACCGAGGCCGACGTGCGCCGCGATGGGATCAGTGTCGATGCGCTCTTGGCGGAGATGAATCGCAAAGGGGCAAAGGTAAAGATCATTATCCTGGACGCGGCCCGCAGGAACCCGTTCGAGCGCCGGTTCCGGGCCTCCGCGGCGGGGCTTGCCGCGCTCGACGCTCCCGACGGCACCCTCGCGCTTTTCTCCGCCGCGCCCGGCAAGGCGATCAACGACGGCAGCGGGGCCAATAGCCTGTTCGTCAGCGAACTGATCAAGGAATTGCGTTCCCCGAATCTGACCGCCGAAGAAGTCTTCAATCACGCTCGCATCGGAGTGTCCCGCGCTTCCAACAACGAGCAGGTGCCTTGGGTGGCATCGTCCCTGGTCGAAGAATTCTACTTCGGGACGTCGCGCGCGGTGGCGGCGACGCCCCCTCCGGCGGCCTCCCCCGCCCCCGCGGCACGCCCGGCC
>JBAUOM010000095.1:0-2586 GCA_049579765.1 Xanthobacteraceae bacterium | reverse complement strand
GCGATGGTCGGTCATCGGCGTGAAGTCGCGCGCCAATAGCGATGCGACGTCGGCGAGCCACGCCGGCGCCCAAGGCCGGTCCTTGACCGCGGCTTCGACGCTCGCGGCCCGCAAGGCGCGCGCCCCCATGCCGCCGTAGGCTGCGCGCAGCTCCCGCACCTTGCCGCCCTGCCGTTCCAGCCGGAAGGCGCCGATCACGGTCGAAATGTCCTGGTCGTAGCGCTTGGAAAGCTTATAGACGGCAAAATGCTGGCCCGTCGCGAGGAAGGGAATGCGGATCGCGGCGATCACTTCGTCCGCCGCAAGCGCGGTCGTGCGGTAGCCGGTGATGAAGGATTCCACCGGCAGCACGCGCTCGCCGGCGCGCGAGGCGATCCGCACGGTGGCATCGAGCGCGATCAGGCAAGGGATCGTGTCCCCGATCGGCGATGCCGTCGCGAGATTGCCGGCGATGGTGCCGAGATTTCGGATCTGCCGCGAGCCGATGCGGCGCACGAGCGCGCCGAAGGACGCGAAGTACCGGTCGAGATAGGGCAAGGCTTCGGTATAGGTGACTGCGCCGCCGATCTCCAGCCCGCCTGCATCGGTCGTGATCTCGCGCAGCTCCGCGACCTGTGCGAGCGCAATCACGGCGGGCAGCGCCTCGCGATCCTTGCTCACGCGCAGCCCGAGATCGGTGCCGCCGCCGAGCAGGATCGCATCTGGGGACCGTGCCAGCGCCGAAAACACCGCCTCGAGCGACCGCGGCGTGAAAAAGGCCTGCCCGCCGTGGCGATAGTCCGCGCATGGCGGCAGCGCCGAGAGCATTTCGGTGAGGGCGGGCGCCGCGGCAGCGAAGCGGTCGGCGGGCCCTTGCGCCCCGCGCCGGCACGCCTCCACGATCGAGCGATAGCCGGTGCAGCGGCAGAGGTTGCCGGCGAGCGCCTCATGGATGAGCGTGCTGTCCGCCGGTTCGCCGGAGTGCTGGAACGCGAACATCGCCATCACGAAACCGGGCGTGCAGAAGCCGCATTGGGTGGCGTCGGCATCGATCATCGCCTGCTGCACCGGATGCAGCGTGCCGTCCGGTCCGGCCACGCCCTCGACCGTAAGCACCGCGCAATTGTCGATCTGCGGCAGCATCATCAGGCAGGAATTCACGGCTCGGAATTGCAGCGATCCGCCGACCGGCCGGCCGAGGACGATGGCGCAGGCGCCGCAATCGCCCTCGGCGCAACCCTCCTTGGTGCCGGTGAGCCGCGCGCGTGTACGCAACCAGTCGAGCACCGTCATGGTCGGCGGCGCCCCCTCCTCGCTCGAAGGCCGTCCGTTCAACAAGAATCGCACCGCGGTCATCGCAACTGCTCATATGGTGTGTCGCGCCGTCGCCGATGCACCGTTCGATGCGTCTTGCAAGCCGAGGCGAGACGACGTCACCCCGCAGAAAGCTTCATCAAGGCAAGCGCCGCGCGGCCGTTGGGGTCGTAGGGGTTGCCCAGCGACTCGGCGATCTCGAAGTGGTTGAAATTCGGCGCCTCGACCAGTTCGACCGGCTTACCGGCCGCCTTGACCGCGGCGGCGAAGTCGCGGCTCTGGCGCTGGAATTCGGGCGTCTCGTTGGTGCCGTAGGTGAGCACGATCGGGGCCCGCAAACGGTCGAGCTGGCGTTGCGCGCTCATCGCTTGCTCCATCTCGTCGGTGAACTTGACGTAGGAACTGCGCTTCGAGAGCCGGACCGGCCTCATGTCGTACATGCCGCTCATGCAAAGACCGCCCTTGACCGTATCCGCCGGGACGCCGAAATCCTTCTGCCAGTCGGTCACCAGCGCCACGCCGCAGAGATGTCCGCCCGACGAGTGGCCGCCGATATAGAGACGGTCGCGGTCGCCGCCGAAACTTGCCGCATTCTTGTAGACCCATGCGATGGCGCGCCGCACCTGCTCCGCCATCACGCGCAGATCGCCGTCTGCGGCTTTGATCGCGACGAAATCGAGGGCGACGTAGTGCGCGCCGGCATTCACGAACATCTCGGCCGGAAAGGCGTAATTCTTCGTCTCCGCCGAGCCAGGCACCGCCGTGAATGAACACGAAGATCGGCGCATCCGCGCGCTTGGTGCGATAGATGTCGAGCTTCTCGGCCGCGGTGGGGCCGTAGGATTCGCGCAGCGGCTGCCCGATGCGGGCGCGCACCGCTTCGCTGCTCGAGCCGTACCGCTTGATCACCTGCCCGGCCAGCGGCGAGTAGAAACTTTGGTCATAGGCGGCGTCGAGCTCGAGCTGATCGTAATCCATGAAGACGCGCGGGCCCTTCTCATGGGCCGGTGGTCCTATCGGACATTCGGCCGCCGCCGCCGGCGTGACCGCCATCGCCGCGGCGCCGGCGAGCACAGTGCGGCGTGTGATTTGGTTGCGAACCGTCGCAATCTCGAATTGCATCGTTCTCTCCCGAGCTGACCTCGCCAAAGCCTGCCGCATCGTCCTGTCCACCTGGAATAATACGGGAGCCAGTCGCGCCAGCAAGCTCGGCAGCAGCAGCGGGCGAACCTTTCACCGGCGCGCGCGTTTGCAACCGAGGCCGCATCCGCGTCCGGCATTTGTCACCCGAGG
>JBAUOM010000094.1:0-16805 GCA_049579765.1 Xanthobacteraceae bacterium | reverse complement strand
GGAATCCATAATCGCCGGCAGTGGTTATGGATTCCGGGTTCGCCGCTTCGCGGCGCCGCGGAATGACGGTGGCTTATGCCAGGCCGGCGGGAACCGCCTTGGTCCGAGCATCGGATTCGACCGCGATCATTCAGTCTCACAGTCAATCAAGCGCTGGCGGTGCGGGGCCGGCGGCGCCGGGAGGAGCCCCGAGCGGGAAGCCGGCCGCCCCCCGGAGCGGGCTCGCCCGCACGCCGCTCCCGCCAGCCATCAAAGACAGCTCCGATCGTGAATGATCGAGCGACGAGCTCCGCCCGTCGAGCGGAATACTGCGCATGCGCTGCTGCGTGCGCCTCGTTAGCCGAACCGCGCCGCATAGACCGGCGGCATGGTGTGCGTCACGCAGGTCCAGCTGTCGCCCTCATCCTCGCTCACCCACAGCCCGCCCGTGGTCGAGCCGAAGGCGAGGCGCTCGCCGGTCTCGTCGAGCGCCAGCGCATGGCGGTAGACCACGTCATAGGCATGCGACTGCGGCAACCCGTTGCTCAGGACCTCGAAAGTCTTGCCGCCGTCGCGGGTGCGCGTGACCACCAGCTTGCCCTCGCGCGGGATGCGCTTCTCGTCCTTGATCTCGGGCACGAACCAGGCGGTCTCCGGGTCGCGCGGATGCACGGCCACCGCGAAGCCGAACGTCGACGGCTCAACTCCGGTGATCTCGGTGAAGGTCCGGCTCTCGTCGCAGGAGGCGAAGATGCCGTTGTGGTGCTGCACCCACATGCGCTCCGGCGCCGCGGGGCACTGCACCAGGCAGTGCACGTCCTGAGCGACGGGGTCGTGCGTCTGCTCCGGCGGAGCATATTCGGCGCGCATTCCCTCGCCGCGCAACGTCCAACTCTCGCCGGCATCCTCGGTGAACCAGATGCCGCCGGTCGATACCGCGATCCACACCCGCCTGGAATCGCGCGGATCGACGCAAATCGAATGGATCCCGGGCAGATCGGCGCCGCCGCCCATCCATTGCCTGCGCTTGGGATGGTCCCACAGCGCGCGCAGCATGTGCCAGCTCTGCCCGTGATCGGTCGAGCGGAACAAGCCGCCCGGCAGGGTGCCGCACCAGATCACCCCGGGCTCGTCGGCGCCGCCCGCCGCCAGCGCCCAGATGCGCGCGGTGCTCCAGTTGACCGGACGGCCCCACATGTCGTGCTCCTCATAGCCCTCGGGCTTGGGCGGATATGCGGGGGTCGAAATCTCCTCCCAGCCGTTGGCGGTCGAGCGGTGCAGCTTGACGCCGAAATGCCCGTGGTCGAGCGCGGCGTAGGTGCGCCCGTCGCGAGGGTCGGTGAGCGTGAGGCTGACATTGTCGCCGAGGAAATCGACGCCCGCGATCTCCCATTGTCCTGCGCGCCCGCGCGCGACGGTGAACAGGCCCTTGCGGGTGGAAACGAGCAGCTTGTCGCTCATCGGATCAGCCTCCTGACAGCGCCTGGAACACGTAGATGCGGCTCGACGCGCGCACGGGATCGGCGAGGTGGGCACGGTCGCGGATCATCCGCCCGTCCACGAAGATCGTCATGTGCCGGCGCAGCGCCGATTGGTCGTCGAGCACGTATCCGCGCGCCTGCGGGTTGGCGGCGAAGACGTTGTCCAGCACTTCGCGCACCGTGCACCCGGGGGCCTCGGCGTCCGGGCAGGCGACGTGGCGCTGCACGTTGGGCGTGAACACGACCTTGGCCATCGCTGCTGCTCCGTTCGGACTAATTCAGTCCCGCGTGCGCTCGACCAACTTTGCGCATGTCCTCACCGGAAAACCGGTTCCCACTTTTCCGGCGCATGCGCCGACCCCGCAACACGCTCGCTCCAAAGGACGGGCGGACACGTCGATTCCCGACAAGCTGGGAGAAAAAAAGGCGAGCCCCGCCGCAGCAGGGCATGTGCGGGACGATCACCTGTTCGCGCTCACGCAATGCGCCTAGCAGGCTGCTGAAAAACTCGGGAAAAGGGCCTGCGATGGGCAACTTTCGAATTGAAGGTTTCACTCTGACGAATCTTTCGTTCGCGGCAAGACCCGGCTTTGAATCAATTTTGCGCATCGGACCCCCCTCAAAAACGTTTTTCCGCAGCCTGCTAAAGCGGCTCCCGCTGGTTTTGTGCAGGACAGCGCCGCGCATTCGGTGTGCTCCCCTCCCCCTTGTGGGGAGGGGTTGGGGGTGGGGGTCGTGAGATCGACGCACCGACAGTGCCACACGCACCACCCCCCTCCCCAGCCCTCCCCCACAAGGGGGAGGGAGCAGACCGAGTTTGCCGCTCGCGCTGATTCCATCTCGACGGGAGCCGTTTTAGAGTTCCCTTTCGGCGAGCTCGCGGAACTCGTCGGGGACGGAGCGGGAAAGTCCCAAGGCCACCGACCCATATCCGACCGCCTCCCATCCGAAGCGATCGCGGATCATGTCGACGGCGCGGTCGGCCGTCCAACGCGCCATGCCTGTCTTGGTGCCGGGCCGGCGCCTTTCGTCTGCAAGCCCCAGCGGGAGCTCCAGCTGCAGGTCCCACTGCTGCTCGAGATGCGAAACCGAGATCGCCAGGAGCGAGATGGTCTCCTCGTCCGGGTGATCCGCGAGCGCCGCCCGAACGAGCTCCTCGCCGATTTCGGCAAGGCTCGCGGTCGCCGAAATCGGCGCGTCGAGCGTTATCGAGCGAGTGACCGAGCGAAGATCGGCGAAACGAACGCGCGCCGTCACCGTCCGGCCCGGTCGTGATTTCGCCCGCAGCCGAGTGGCGACCCTGTCGGCAAGATGACGCAGGGTCGGCCGGAGAACGTCCTCCTGCGCAGGCTTCCTGCCGAGCGCCGACTGGGCTCCGGCCGATCGCGCGCGCGAATGCGTCTTGATCTCCCGCGGATCGCGATTCCACGCCAGCGCCGTCAGCTTCTCTCCCGCCGCGCGGCCGAGCACCCGCGCGAGCGACCATCCCGGCATCTTTGCCAACTGCCCAATGGTATGGACGCCCATCCCGGCCAGCCGCGCCCTGGTGACCGGGCCTACTCCCCACATCAGATCGACCGGCAACTTGTGAAGAAAGTCCAGTTCCGTCTGCGGATCGACAACCACCAATCCGTCGGGCTTGGCGACCTGCGAGGCAATCTTTGCCAGGTGCTTGGTGCGCGCCACGCCGATCGAGATGGCAAGGCCGAGCTCTGTCCGCACGCGGCGCCTGACCGCGCCTGCAATTTCCGCCGGCGAGCCGAACAGATGGGTGCACCCCGCGACGTCGGCGAACGCCTCGTCGATGGACATGCGCTCGACGAGCGGCGTGAAATCATTGAGCACGTCGATGGCAGCGTCGCCGAGCCGCTGGTAATCCTTGAAATGACCGGCGACGAAGATCAGTTGCGGACAAAGCTCGCGCGCCCGCCGTCCCGACATGCCGCCGCTGATCCCGAAGGCCTTGGCTTCGTATGAAGCGGGCGAGCACGACCCCGCCGCCGACCGCGATCGGCTTGCCGCGCAAGGACGGGTCGAGGAGCTGCTCGACCGATGCGTAGAAGGCATCGAGGTCCGCATGCAGGATGGTGGCTGTTGCTTCCATCGACCGTTGCGCTGCGAATTGAAATGAGCGGTCGCGGCCGCAACGGCAGCGCCGCGGATGGAGCTGCCGCGCACCTGAAAGGCCGGATCCGGACGATGAGAACAAAATGAGAACAAAGAGTCAATAGCGGCTTCCAACCGCCCTCGACGCGCAGCTTTGGGCGGTCACCCGCCCCCGCTACGGTTTCGTCACCGTCACGTCGGTCTTGACCGAGTTGGCAATGAAACAGTTCTCGTGAGCGGAGTGGTGCAATTTCTCGAGCTCCTCCGCACCGGGTCTTCGATCCCCGCTCCACGTGATCTTCGGGCGCAGCTCGACGCGCGTGATCGCCAGCCTGCCGTCGGCATTCTTCTCCATATGGCCGACCGCCTCGTCCTCGTACGAATCGAGCACGAATTTCTGCTTACAGGCGATCGCCAGGAACGTGAGCATGTGGCAGCTCGAGAGCGCGGCTACGAAAGCCTCCTCCGGATCGACATTAGCGGGATTGCCGAGATAGGCCGGCGACGCCGTCGCGGTCATCGTATGGCCGCCGTCGAAGGTCCAGGTATCATCGCGCGGATACTTCTGATATGAAAATTCGGCTCCGCCGCGCTCCCATTTCAAAGTCACTTTGTGCTCGGACATGCCTTTGTATAGAGGACGCGCAAATGCGTCGCAACCGCATCTCTTCTTGCGATGCGCGTCGGATTGTCGAGCTGCTGCGGACTCGGCTTGATGCAGCAGATATCGCGCTAAAAGACGCGATCAGGTCAACTCAGCTCGCCCCGGAAATCGCTTCGATACGCGCACCTCAAATCCCGTTCCGATAGACCACCTTGCCCCCGAGCACCGTCATCAGCGCCTTGGTCTCGCGGATCGCATCCGCGGGCACCGCCAGGACGTCCTGCGACAGCACCGCGAGGTCCGCGAGCTTGCCCGGCTCGATCGAGCCGCGCTCCTTCTCCACGCCCATGATACGCGCATTGTTGATGGTATAGAGCGTCAGCGCCTCCTTCGCGGTGATCGCGTGCTCGGTGCCGAGCGCGTAGCCCTTGAGCACCTGCCGCGTCGTCATCCACCACATCGACAGGAACGGATCGACCGGCACCACCGGCCCGTCGGTGCCGCCGCCGACCAGCACGCCGCGTCGATCGTCTCGCGGATCGGGATGGCATAGGCGGCATGCTCGTCGCCCCACCAGCGGCGCTGGTTGTGGCCCAGGAGGACAGGGTGATCCTGCATGGTCGCCATGATGCCGATCGCCGCCATCTTCTTGAGCGCCGCGTCCGAAGGATGGAACAGGTGCATGATGGTCCAGCGCAGGTCGCGGATCGGCCGCTCGCTGTCGACGCGCTCGTAGGCGCGCACGATCACGTCGATGGTTTCGTCGCCCACCGCGTGGGTCTGCGCCTGCAACCCCGCCGCGGCGATCAGCTTCAGGCCCGCGACATACTCGTCCTCGCCGCCCGGCGGCAGCAGCAGGACGCCGCGATAGGCCGCATCCGTCTGCTCACCCGGCACGATGCGATAAGGCCAGCTCATGCGCCCGCCCTCGACGCCGCCGTCGAGCGGAAACTTGATGCCGACGAAGCGCAGCATGTCGTCGTTGTTCTGCGCCTTGATCGCCGCGATGCCCTTCTCGACGTCGGCCTTGCGCAAGGCACGATAGAGCACGTCGGTGCGCACCGTCATCTCGCCCGCGTCGTGCACCGCGCGATAGAGCGCCATCTGCCGCTCGTCGATGCCCGGCTCGATGACGCCGACGATGCCGTAGGAATTGAGGTCGCGCATCGCGATCTTCAGGAGTTCCGCCATGTTGGCAGGGGGCGGCGGGAGAATCCTGCGCACCAGATAGGCGGCGGTCTCGAGCAGCACGCCGGTCGGCTCGCCGCTCGCGTCGCGCACGATGACGCCGCCGTCCGGGTTCGGCGTGTCCTTGGTGATGCCGGCAAGCTCCAGCGCCTTCGAGTTCACCGTGATCACGTGGCCGCCGCGCGGGATGAACACCGGGTTGTCGGGCGAGACCTGATCGAGCTCGTGGCGCGTCGGCATCCGCCCCTCTTGCAGGATGCTCTCGTGCCAGCCGGACGACGCCGTCACCCATTTGCCCGGCTCGGTGTGCGCGACCCTTTCGGCGATGGCCTTCTGCACGTCGGCGATGGCGCGCGAGCCGAGGAGCTGCACGGCCGGGCCGTTGAGCGCCGCGAACAGCTGGTGCAGATGCGAATCGATCAGGCCGGGCACCACGGTCTTGCCGGCAAGCTCGATCACCTGCGTGCTCGGCCCGATATGGCCGGCAACCGCGGCATCGTCGCCGACGGCGAGGAAGCGCCCGTCCTTGACGGCGACGGTTTGCGCGACGCGCCCGTCCTTGTCGACCGTGATGACCCTGCCGCCGCGCAGCACGAGATCGGCGGGCTGGGCGAGCGCCGAGCCTGCGAGCGCTGATGCGACAACGAACGCGGAGAGAAGCGCAATCTCGAGACGATGACGCATCGCCGGTCTCCTCGCAGGTGATCAGAAGCTAGGGATCAGGTAATCCTACAATCTTTGAGGCCTCAAGCACCTCGAAAATGGTCGACGGTTCCTTGAGCGGGACTTCGACGAAGCGGCTCGCTGCGGGCACGAGAACGCCTATTCGAGGAGATCGACGTCGTACTTGGCACACAGCGCCCGAATGGCCGCGTGGTCGTCATCGGCCACACCATCCACGTCGATGAAGTAGTTGGCAAAGCGTCCGGGAATGACAGTGAGCAGCAGGCGCCCGTCTCGTGACCCGATATTGCGAAAAGTGTGCGGAATATCCCGCGGGCCTACCACAATCGCTCCCGCCGGCGCCGATACCTTCCGGCCGCCAATGGTGACTTCGAATTCCCCTTCCAGAATGTAGAAAATCTCAGTCTCATGCCGGTGAACGTGCAGGGGCGGCCCGTGGCCGGCGGGGATCTTCTGCTCCAGGATGGCATAAGCGCCCCCGGTCTGCTCGCTCAAGACCTTAAAGGTGCTCTGATCGCGCAGGACGCCGACCACTTTGCCGCCGCCGGGCGGCTGGATGATCGGGACGGTCGTCTCTGTCTCGAGCAGAAAATCATGATGATCGGCCATTCGTCCTCCTGATCGCTCATCGCGACTGCACTTCGCGCATCACATGATAGCTCAACTCGCCGGGATCGGTGAGGTCGGGCAGCTTCCAGCCGTCGAGGTCGTACTCGGCCATGCCTTCCTCGGCGAAACTCTCGAAGCGGTCGGCATTGCCGGAGGCCCGCGCGCCACAGCGAGTCGCGGCGCAGCCAAATACGCTGCGCTAAACCGCCCCGACTTTCTTCGGCGACCAGCCATAAGCCTTGGCGCAGGCACCGCCCATCAGCATTGCTCGCTCACTGTCGCTCAGGCGATCCGTCTCGAGGAAGGGCTCGACGGCCTGCTCGTAGTTGACGACCGCGAACGCGCGCGTCCAGTCCGTGCCCCACAGGCAGCGGTCGAAACCCCAGGCATCGAACACGCGGGCGAGCGGGTCCCAGATGTCGGGGAAGGGATACGGTTCCCGGGACAGCGTACAGGCGCCGCTGACCTTGATCACCGCGTTCGAGCGCCTGGCGAGATCCAGCACCTTCGGCAGGTCGGCCCAGGGCTGCGGCGGGGCGGGCGGCGTGCTCGGCTGCAAGATGCCGAGATGATCGATGATGAACCGCGTGTCGGGATGGCGTTCGATCAGCGCAGTGCCTGCGTCGAGGTTGCCCCAGCACAGGAGGTTGACCGGAAGGTCGTGGCCAACGGCTGCGCGCAGGATGCGGTCGAGGCCGGGGTCGGTCGGCTCGCGGCTCGCCTCCTGCGTCAACATGATTCGGATGCCGACCGTGCCGGGCGTCTTCTTCCAGTCGGCCACGACATCGGGCACCGCCGGATCGTCCGGGTCGACCGGCTTCACGAGGGCGAACCGGCCGGGATGGGCCCGTTGCACGTCCACCGCATAGCTGGCGTCGTAGCGGTACAAGGAAAAGGCGGAGATCAAGATCGCGCCGTCGACGCCGACCTTGTCCAGGGCCGCCACCATCTCGTCACCCGTGACGTGAGCGGGCCAGTTCCGCACGCTGTGCCAGGGTCGCTTCGGGGTGTTCGCCTCATAGGCATGGACCTGGGAATCGATGATGGTCATCGGGGAAGCTCCTCGTGCCAAGCGAGTTGATATCGCAGCGGATCAGACGGCGCGAGCATAAGATTTCCGCTTCTGCCTCTGTAAGAGGACATCAGAGCAACATCGAGCAGACGTGCCGCCAGGTCGGCTTGGAGCCACTTCAGGATATCAAGCTTGACGCTCCGTTCGGATATATTCACCTCGTTTGCCTCGCACGGCGAACTTGAGGGTGAGAGCATGACGCATCGCGGATTGATCGGCGCCGTCCTCTACGCAAAGGACTTGACCGTCTCGCAGGACTTCTATTCCTCCGTAGCAGACATCGAACCGCAGTCGATTGAAAAGGGGTTTGCCATCCTCGGGGCCAGGCCACATCCGTTCGAGAATCGTTAGAGGTGGATTGTGAGATCGCTCATCGAGACCGCCGCACTGATGACGGCGTGCGTTTCTGCCATCTGTTGGTTCGCATCCGCAATGTGGCACTTGCCCGGCATCAAGCAGGGTACAGACGAAGCAGCGAAAGTAACCGAACTATCCACTAGGCTGCAAAGAATAAGCAGGTGGAATTTTTGGGCGGCAGGGTTGATGGGTGTAACCGCCTTACTGTCAGTGTGGGCAAAATCGCTCGGATGATCTGCCGCATTAGAGCAGTTGGCCGCGCGGGGGCACGAGCAGCTCCTACCGCCCCGCCCCGCGCATCACGTGGTAGCTCAGCTCGCCCGGATCGGTGAGGTCGGGCACCTTCCAGCCGTCGAGGTCGTATTCGGCCATGCATTCCTCGGCGAAGCCCTTGAAGCGGTCGGCATTGCCGGAGGCCTGCGCGCCGAACAGGCAGTAGCGGCGGATCTCCTCGGTCGAGCCGCCGTAGTTGATCTCGTAGAGCTCGTGGCGGCCGCCGAACTCGCTCGCCATGGCGTCCCACAGGAGCTTGAGCAGCTTCACGCGCTCCTCGGCCTTGTAGCCGTTTGACCCACGGAGGTAGCGGTCGAGATAGGGACGGATCTCCGGGTTCTTGAAGTCGCTGGCGTGGGAGTTGAGATAGATCAGGCCCGAGGCCACGGTCTGCTCGATGATGTACTTGATCTTGGTATAGGCCATGGTGGCGATGATGGCGTAGGCGTTGCCGGGGTCCATGTTGGGGAGAAGATAATCGCCGATCCACGGGCGCGGATCGCGCACCATGGCGTCGGAGAGCGCCCAGAACAGGTTGCGCCAGGCGATCACCTCGCCGACATTGGCCTGCACGCCGCGATAGTCCTTGGTGCCGGCGGCCTCCACCGCCTTGAGCAGCAGCCCGGCGATGAAATCGAGCTTCACCGCGAGCCGCGTGCAGCCGTGCACCACGAAGCGCGGCAGAAAGCCGGTGCGCGGGAAGAAATTGTTGGCCTTCTCCACGTCGCCGTAGACGAAGACGTTCTCCCAGGGCACCAGCACCTTGTCGAGGATGAACACCGCGTCGTTCTCGTCGAGCCGGCTGGAGAGCGGATAGTCGAAGGGGCTGCCCATCGCGGTCGCCGACATCTCGTAGGAGGTGCGGCAGATGAACTTGACCCCCGGCGCGTTGGTCGGGACCATGAACACGACCGCGAACTTCTTGTCCTGCACCGGGATGAGCCCGTGGTGGGCGACGAAGGTGTAGTTGGTCAGCACCGATCCGGTCGCCACCACCTTGGCACCGGAGACGACGATGCCGGCGTCGGTCTCCTTCTCCACGTGGCAGCAGACGTCGCCGACCTCGTTCGGCGGCCGGTCGCGGTCGACCGGCGGATGGATGATGGCGTGGTTGATGAAGGGCACGCGCTCCTGGCTGAACTTGTACCAGCGCCGCGCGTTCTCCTGGTACGGCGCGTAGAACTCGGCGTTGGCGCCGAGCGTGGCGAGGAAGGCGGCCTTGTAGTCGGGCGCACGCCCCATCCAGCCGTAGGTGAGCTTCGCCCATTCGGCGATGGCGTTGCGGCCGGCGATCATCTCGTCGAGCGTCTTCGGCGCCTTGAAGAAGGCATGCGTCATGCCGCCGTTGCCGGTCTCGGTCGGCAAGAGAATCTTGTCCCTGCGCTTGCGATCGTGCAGCGCCTCGTAGAGCCGCGCCACCATCCGCGCGGTGTTGCGGAAGGCCTGGTGCTTGGTGACGTCCTTGACGCGCTCGCCGTAGATGTAGACGACGCGGTCGTCGCGCAGCGAGGCGAGGTAGTCGGCGGCGGTCTGCGGGGCTGCGACCTTGACCTTGCCGGTGGTCTCGGGTCTTGCCGCGAAGGCTTCCCGGTCGTCCTTGCGCGCGGCAGTCTTGGCAGCGGCAGTCTTGGCAGCGGCAGTCTTGGCAGCAGTCTTGGCAGCAGCTTTGGCCATCGGTCCCTCCCCGCTCCCGGGCGAAGCCCGCATTGTTCGATTATCGAACGCTTGTACGATGTGCGAACCAGGATAGGTCCGGGCTTCGGTGAAGACAAGGTCGGGATCCTCGCCGCCTCACATGCGGCATGTGTCCCGGGCGCAGCGCAGCATGAAGCGGAGCGGAATGATGCGCTGCGGATCCGGGACCGTCGCGCACTCCGAGCTTCGGGCGGTCCCGGATCAGCGGTGCACCGCTTCGCGCACTCTCTTGCGCAGGCTGCGTAAACTTGCCTGCATGCGCTTCGCGCTGCACCGCACCCCGGACACGCTCGTGCCACGCCGCCTTATCAGACGAGCCGCGTCACGCCAGGAACGGCGCGATCTGCGCGGCGACCGCGCGCAGCTCCGGCAGGAACCTGTCGCGCATCTCGTTGCGGGTCACCCGCGTCGAGTGGGTCGAGAGATTGAGCCCGGCGACGATCTCGCCCTGGCGATCGACGATCGGCACGGCAATCGCCCGCAGCCCGCGCTCGAGCTCCTCGTCGACGATCGAGAAGCCCTGCGCGTGGTCGTCGCGGATGCGCTCGAACAGCGCCTGCAGGTCGGTGATGGTGCTCGGCGTGAGCGGCTCGATGCGCAGCGACTTGAGCCGGCGCCAGACCTCGGACGGATCGAGGAAGCCGAGCTGCGCGCGCCCCACCGCGGTGTGGAACGCCGGCAACCGGCTGCCCACGGCGATCCCCACCGACATGATGCGCTTGGTCGGCACCCGCGCCACGTAGACCACCTCGCTCCCCTGCAGGATCGCGGCCGAGCAGGATTCGCCCACGCGCTCGCTCAGCTCCTTCATCAGCGGCGCCGCGCGCTCGATCCAGTTCTGGGTGGCGAGGTAGGCGAAGCCAAGCTGCAGGATATTGGGCGAGAGCGAGAACTGCCGCCCGCGCTGCTCGACATAGCCGAGCTCGGCGAGGGTACGCAGAATGCGCCGCGCGGTCGCGCGCGAGACGTCGGCGGCGACCGCGGCTTCCGACAGCGTCATCGCCGGCCGCTGCCGGCCGAAGCAGCCGAGCACGGCGAGCCCCTTGGCGAGCGTCGCCATGAACTCCTTGTCGTCGGGCCGCGACGAGATGTCCGATTTCGTGAGCATGGCTGCCGGTGGCCCCGTGACCCGGTCGCAGATTGACTCGATGCCGATGCGACCTAGAATGTACGCATAACGAACCGATGTTCGATAATCGAACTTAGCCCGGCCGGTCAAATCAAATCAGCGCGTTTCGGCTCCAGCGGGACGAAACGGCGGCCGCGCCGGCAACAGGGAGGTCGGCCATGACGCAGCGAGAGTGCTCTCGCCATCCATCCGTCCATGCGAGCGCCTTTGCCCCCAGCCGCCGCGCCGTGGTCAAAGGCGCGGCCGCAACCGGCGCCGCGCTTGCCGCGACCACGCTGTTCACGCCCGCGGTGCGCGCCGCCAAGACGCTCAAGCTCGGCTATGTCAGCCCGCAGACCGGGCCGCTCGCCGCCTTCGCCGAGGCCGACAATTTCGTGATCACCAATTTCCTGAACACGGTGAAGGGCGGGCTTAAGATCGGCAGCGACACCTACCCGGTCGAGGTCGTGGTCAAGGACAGCCAGTCCAATCCCAGCCGCGCCGCCGACGTCGCGCGCGAGCTCATCGTCTCCAGCAAGATCGACCTGATGCTGGTCGCTTCGACGCCGGAGACCACCAATCCGGTCGCCACCATGTGCGAGGTCGAGGAGACGCCGTGCATCTCGAGCGTGGCGCCGTGGCAGCCCTATTTCATCGGCCGCCAGCAGAACCCGGGCAATCCCGCCTCGTGGAAGCCGTTCAACTCCACCTTCCACTTCTTCTGGGGGCTCGAGGACGTCATCGCCGTGTTCACCAATATGTGGGGACAGCTTGCGACCAACAAATCGGTCGGAGGCCTGTTTCCCAACGACGGCGACGGCAACGCCTGGGGCGACAAGCAGGTCGGCTTCCCGCCGGTGCTGGAGAAGCTCGGCTACAAGCTCACCGATCCCGGCCGCTACCAGAACCTCACCGACAATTTCACCGCCCAGATTACCGCCTTCAAGCGCGACAATTGCGAGATCGTCACCGGGGTGGTGCTGCCGCCCGACTTCACCACCTTCTGGAACCAGGCGAGCCAGCAGGGCTTCCGCCCGAAGATCGCCTCGGTCGGCAAGGCGCTGCTTTTCCCGGTCGCGGTCGAGGCGCTGGGGCGGAACGGCAACAACCTCTCCTCCGAGGTGTGGTGGTCGCCGAGCCATCCGTTCAAGTCGTCGCTCACGGGGCAGTCGGCGCGCGAGATCGCCACCGCCTACGAGCAGGCGACCAAGAAGCAATGGACGCAGCCGATCGGGTTCGTGCACGCGCTGTTCGAGGTCGCGACCGACGTGCTCAAGCGCTCCGCCGACAAGAACGATCCCAAGGCGGTGGTCGCCGCGATCGCGGCCACCAATCTCGACACCGTGGTCGGGCACATCGCGTGGGACGGCAAGGAGCTGCCGCCGTTCGCGCGCAAGAACATCGCCAAGACCCCGCTGGTCGGCGGCCAGTGGCGCCTGCGCGAGGGCGCCAAATACGACATCGTCATCACCGACAACAAGACGGCGCCTGCGATCCCGGTCGGCGGCAAGATGGAGCCGATCGGCTAGCCGTTACGGAGCTCGTGGTGACGGCAAGGCTAGTGACGCCGCGCCACCTTCGCCTGCACGCCCAACCCCTGCGTTTGCAGTGTGGGGAGCGTGATCGATCTCCGGCGCGGGCCGTCCTTGTGAGGTTCTTCCGGCAAATCGCCGTTTGATCTGACGAGCAGGTCTTCCTTCACGACCCGTTCGTATTCTTCGAGCGGGCTCTTGATCCGGTACACGTGATCGCCGTCCCGATCGGGCATCGCGGCGACGATCCTGTAATCGCCATTAGGCTCCGAGCGAAGGAGTATATCGGGAATCCAGGTCACCACTTCACCAACGCTGAATTGGCGCATCGCCTTCTCCCCCCAAGTGGAACGATCTACGACAGTCCACTTCCCTATTGCCGCTTCAGCCTCGGTAGGGACTGCGACGAAAAGAAGAAATAAAGGAGATCATTTCAAGGCCATCAGAGCCAATGCCCCGCCATCTGGCTCGCCCCCACGGCGGCGAGGTCATAACGAGGCGGCGTGACTTGCGGTCATGGGAGGGGGTTCTGCGGATGCCGGCCGCTTGCGGACGCGGTGCATGCGCGGCGGCCGGCGCACGAAAGCCTCCAAGGCAGGAAACCGCGACGGGTCGGGTGCGTCCGCGCGGCGGGCGCTATCGGGTTTGGGTGCTGATCACGGAAACAGCGCGACCTGCTCGAGCCCCATGGTCTCGGGAAAGCCCAGCATCACGTTCATGTTCTGCACGGCCTGGCCGGAGGCGCCCTTGGTCAGGTTGTCGGCGACACCGCCCCGCGCAAGGAGGATGAACCTCATAGGCGGGGCTGCGCGCCGAATTATCTGCCATACTGCGAACCCCGGCGTGCTATCGTCTTTTCGGCTCTCGGATTGCCGGGCCCGGCCGGGACCCGTGGCAAACGGTGAAAGTCGGTCATGGGTTCAAGGTGCGAAGCGGTGCTTGCCTCTGCGGGTCAAGCGGAGCGGCTGTTTCATTTCGTAATGATCAAGCCGACGCACTACGATGACGACGGCTATCCCATCCAATGGTTCCGTTCGGCCATTCCCTCCAACACGCTGGCATGCCTGAACGGCCTGGCGGAGGACGCACACCGCCGGAACGTGCTCGGGCCCGACGTCGAAATCCGCCTGCATACTTATGACGAGACCAACCGACGGGTGCGGCCGGATCGGATCGTCCGAGAGATCCGCAAGGCGGGCGGCAAGGCGCTGATCGGCCTGGTCGGCGTGCAGTCCAACCAATTTCCACGCGCCGTCGACCTCGCCCGCCCGTTCCTCGCCGCCGGACTGCCGGTCTGCATCGGCGGCTTCCACATTTCAGGCTGCATCGCGATGTTGCCGGAAATGCCGCAGGACATGCGCGAAGCGCAAGCGCTAGGTATTTCGTTTTTTGCCGGCGAGGCCGAAGAGGGCCGGTTCGACGCGGTCTTGCGCGATGCATGGGACGGGAAACTCGCCCCGCTCTACAATCACATGGACAAGCTCCCCAACCTGCAAGGGCAGCCGCCGCCCATCCTGCCACGAAAGCACGTGCGCCGAACCTCCGGATCGCTCTCGAGCATGGATCTCGGACGCGGATGTCCTTACCAATGCTCCTTCTGCACGATCATCAACGTACAGGGCCGCAAGAGCAGGTTCCGCTCGCCGGACGATCTCGAGAAGATCATCCGCGAGAACTATGCCCAGAACATCAGGCGGTTTTTCATCACCGACGACAATTTCGCCCGCAACCGCGATTGGGAGTTGCTGTTCGACCGCCTGATCGCGTTGCGCGCCGGCGATTGCCCGAAGATCGGCTTCACCATCCAGGTCGACACGCTGTGCCACAAGATCCCGAATTTCATCGAGAAGGCAGCGCAGGCGGGCGTCCGCAGGGTGTTCATCGGACTGGAGAACATCAACCCGGACAATCTCATCGCGGCCAAGAAACGCCAGAACAAGATCACCGACTACCGGCAGATGCTGCAGAAGTGGCGCGAGCACGGTGCCATCACCTGCGCCGGCTACATCATCGGATTTTCCGGCGACAGCAAGGACTCCATCCTGCGCGACATCGAGATCATCAAGCGTGAGCTGCCGCTCGACATCCTCGAATTGTTTTTTCTCACGCCGTTGCCCGGATCGGAGGACCACAAGGTCCTCTGGCAGAAGGGGATCTGGATGGACCCCGACATGAACAAGTTCGACCTCAATCATCGCGTGGCGCATCATCCCACAATGTCGGATGCGCAATGGGAGGAGGCCTATCGCGCGGCCTGGGAAGCGTTCTACGCCCCCGAGCATATCCGCACGATCCTGCGCCGCGCCGCGGCCTGCCGCCTCGGCCGGCCGAAGACGACCCTGACGACGCTTCTGTGGTTCAAGCTCGTGAGCACATACGAAGGCGTTCATCCGCTCGAAGGCGGTGCATTTCGGCGAAAATTCCGCTGCGACCGTCGGGACGGCCTGCCGCGAGAGAGCCCGTTGCTATTCTATCCGCGCTATCTCGGGGAGAGCGTCGTCAAGATGTGGCGCTACTGGTCGGTCTATCGGCAGTGCAAGTCCATCCTTGACGAAGTGCTGGCGGCGCCGAACCGCTGGACCTACACCGACCTCGCGATTGCGCCGCCGAGGGACGACGAATTCGAGGCGCTCGACCTCTACCACGCGACCGCCGGTGGCGAAGCCGCGCTCGCGCGCAAGCACCGTGACGACGCGATACGCAACAGCGCGCATGCAGCCGTCCGGCAGGCTCCGGCGACCAGCACGGCAGGCTGAACGCCATATCGCCCCGCACCCGACGCTCGCGCAAGTCGTGGGGCGAATGCATCACGGAAACAGCGCCACCTGCTCGAGCCCCATGGTCTCGGGAAAGCCCAGCATCACGTTCATGTTCTGCACGGCCTGGCCGGAGGCGCCCTTGGTCAGGTTGTCGAGCGCCGAGCAGACGATGGCGCGGCCGGGAATGCGGTCCTTCACCACGCCGATGAACGTCATGTTGGAGCCGCGCACGTGGCGCGTCTGCGGCACCGCGCCGAACGGCAGCACGTGCACGAACGGCTCCCCTGAGTAGGTGCGTGCAAGGATCGCGTGCAGGTCTTCGGGCGAGCGCCCAAGCCCGCGCACGTAAATGGTGGACAGGATCCCGCGGTTCATGGGCACGAGATGCGGCGTGAAGCTGACCACGACCTCGCGCCCCGCCGCGAGCGAGAATTCCTGGTCGAGCTCGGCCATGTGGCGGTGGTGGCCGACGCCGTAGGCGTGAAAGCCTTCGGAGACCTCCGAGAACAGCATCTCCTCCTTGGCCGCCCTGCCCGCGCCGGTCATGCCCGACTTGGCATCGATCACGATCTCGTCGGGATCGATGGCGTTCGACCGCAACAGCGGGATGAGCGGGAGCTGGGCGCAGGTCGTGTAGCAGCCGGGATTGGCGACGAGATGCGCATGCCTGATACGCTCGCGATAGATCTCGACCAGGCCGTAGACCGCCTGGCGCTGCAGCTCGGGCGCGTGATGCTCGTGGCCGTACCAGCGCGCATAGGCGGCGGGATCGGAGAGCCGGAAATCGGCCGAGAGATCGACCACCTTGATGGCGGGCAGCTCGGCGAAGACGTGCTTGACGACCTTTTGCGTCGTGGCGTGCGGCAGCGCGCAGAACACGAGATCGAGCCCGGCGCCCAGCCAGTCCATCCCTTCGATCGATTGCAGCCGCGGCAGATCGAACGGCGAGAACTGCGGGAATACCTGGCGCATCTCCTGCCCGGCGCGGCGGTCGGCGGTGAGCAGCGCGATCTCGGTCGCGGGGTGGCGGATCAAGAGCCGCACGAGCTCCGCGCCGGTGTAACCCGACGCGCCCAGCACGCCGATCCTGGCTTTGTTGTCGGCCGCTCCGGCCATGGTCTGCTCCATCTCGCGGTCAGGACGCACGACGGACGGGGACGGAGGCCGCGGCGGATGTCGGGAGAGATGCCGCGGACGCCTCGTCCGGCGGCACGAGGACGATCACACGCGATCGCGCACCGGTGCCACGCGCACGAGCCTGCGCAGGCGGCGCAGGCCCGGTTGCCCAGCAAGGCGGCGGCGCAGAAGCGCGCGGACGGCGATCATCGTCATGGCGCGCGCTATAGACGCCAAGTCGT
>JBAUOM010000093.1:0-3603 GCA_049579765.1 Xanthobacteraceae bacterium | reverse complement strand
GCACGATCCCGACGACGTCGACGGCTTCACGGGCAGCGCCGTTGAACGAGGTACGGGCGAAGGCGAGCGCATCCTCGAGCAGGGCGTTCATGTCTTCGACGTCGCGCGTCGCGCGCTCGCGGATGTCGGCGTCCGCCACCATCTCCACCCGCAGCCGCAGCCGGGTCAAATAGGTTCGCAGGTCGTGCGATATCGCGGCCAGCATGAAGGTGCGGCCGCGCACGAGCTCGGCGATGCGCGACTGCATGCGATTGAACGCGCCGGTCAGCGCGCGGACTTCCCGCGCCCCGCGCTCGGGCACGGCCACGGGCTCGATCGCCTCGCCGAAACGCTCGACCGATCGCGCCAATCGTGCCAGCGGGCTCGTCTCCCGCACGACCGCGTAGAGTGCGAGCGCGGCCACCGCAAATCCGATGATGCCGGCCCAGAATCCCGGCGGCAGGCCGAGAACCTGCACGGTGAGCTCGTCGACCGTCTCGGCCACGAGCACGCCGCCGCCGGGAAGCGGATAGACGATCCGCAGCGGCCTGACGCTGAATGTCTCCAATGTCGGCCGGTCGTTGGGGGGGCCGATATAGTACGCCCGCAGCGCGCCGTCGCCACTGTCGCCGAGATAGCGCGCCACGGCCGCTTCGATCCACGGGGCCCGCTGCAACGGTTGGGGCTCGGGGGGGGCGTGGCGTTCGATCGCGACGCGCAGCCCCGCTCCGTTGGCGATGCGTAGCACGAGCGTGCGCTGGTCGGGCGGCGCGCGCTCGACGAGCTGTACGATCGCCGCGATCTGGTCGGGCAGCGGCAGGCGGAAGCCCGTCTCGGTGGCGCGGCCGCGCTGGACGTAATAGGCCGCCGCCGCCACCATCTGGATGGCGAGGAGGGCCGCGATCACGATCAGCGCGACCCGCCACACCAGGCCGAGCCGCCGCATGATCAGAGGTCCACGACTTCGGCGGAGAACAGATAGCCGCCGTTGCGCACCGTGGTGACGACCGCGGCGGCGGCCGGATCGGCGCCTTCGAGCTTCTTGCGCAGCCGGCTGACGGTGACGTCGATGGTGCGGTCGAACGGATCGGCGCTGCGGCCACGCGTCCAGTCCAGCAGCTGATCGCGGGTAAGCACCCGGCGCGGCCGCTCGATGAAGCACGCGAGCAGGTCGAATTCGGCCGACGTCAGCGGGACGCGCGTGCCGTCCCTGGTCTCGACGCCGCGTGCGTCGAGATCGATGATGAAGCCCGCGAACGATCGGCGTCGGTGCACGGGCGCGGCCGACGCCGGCCGGTCGATGCGACGCAGGACGGCGCGAATTCGCGCGAGCAGCTCGCGCGGATTGAACGGCTTGCCTACATAGTCGTCGGCGCCGAGCTCGAGCCCGACGATGCGGTCGACGTCGTCGCTCCTGGCGGTCAGCATGATGATGGGCACCGCGCTGCGCGCCCGCAACCGCCGGCAGATCGACAGGCCGTCCTCTCCCGGCAGCATGATGTCGAGGATCACGAGGTCGGGCTTCGTGCGCGCGAGCGCGCGGTCGACGGCGGCGCCGTCCTCGGCAACCTCGACGATGAAGCCCTCGCGCACGAGAAAATCGGCCAGCAGTGCGCGGATATCGCGATCATCCTCGACGAAGAGAATGGACTTGCCGTTCATGCCGGCACTCTAGATGCGAAAAGAGCACAGGCAATATCGAAGCGCCACGGCGTTACAAATCGTTACAAATCGATCTCACGCTGAAACATTCCGGCAAAGCGAATGCGCGAGCCTGCTCCGCGTTGTCGTCGTCGCGCCCTGCTCAGAGCCGAGCGCGCGACCAGGCACCGGGCCGGCCGTCCCCCCCAGCCCCCGCGCAGCCGGCCCGGTGCCAATTCGCATGGATCGGAGCTCAGCCGTGACCGAGCTGATGAGCCTTGCCGCCCAATATCCAGCGCTGCGGCTCATTCCACTGCTCACCTTCGCAACGATGCTGGCGGAATGGCTCTACATTCGAATCGCCTTGCACGACGTCGACAGCCACGATCTGGAGGAAGCGGCAGCCTCGATTGCGACTGCGATCGGCAATCAGCTGATGCGCCCGGCGGCTTCCCTGCTGGTCGCACTTCCCCTCTATCTGGCCTACCAGTTCCGGCTGTTCGACATCCCCTCGACCAGCGTCGTCGCACTGGTCGTGCTGTTCGTGCTCGTCGACTTTGCCGATTATTGGTTTCACCGCGCCGCGCACCGGGTGCGAATCCTATGGGCGACGCATGCGGTGCATCATTCGACCACGAGCTTCAACCTCACCGCGGCGGTCCGCCTGGGCTGGACCGGGCCGCTCTCGGGCGCGGTGGTCTTCTTCCTGCCGCTGGCGCTCGTCGGCTTCCATCCGTTCGCGATCATGGCCACGATCGTGCTCAACCTGCTTTATCAATTCTTTCTTCATACCGAGCACGCGCCCCGCCTGGGCGCGCTCGAATGGGTGCTCAACACGCCGACCCATCACCGCGTCCACCATGCCGCGAACGCGGCCTGCCTCGACAAGAACTTTGCCGGCGTCTTCATCGTCTGGGACCGCCTGTTCGGAACCTTCGCCGCCGCGCCGAGCGGCGAGAAGCTGCGCTTCGGGCTGCTCGCGCCCCTGCCCTCACAGAACCCGTTGACGGTGAACTTCTTCGAATGGCGGCGCTTGCTGCGCGACCTGCGGCGGGCGGAAGGAACGAAACGGCGGCTGCGGATCCTGTTCGGCGCGCCGTAGCGCGGCGGTTCAGAAGTCCGCATCATTTCGCGGCGGCCAATCCGAAATGCGGCTTTCCGAACCGCTACCGATCAAGCCTCGATCACGATCTTCGGCGCGGCGCGGCCGGCGCCGCCGCCCTGGAGTTGATCGCGCACCTTGGCGGCGATGTCGCGATAGATGCGCGCGTGCGGACCGTCGGGCTCGGTCGCAACCACCGGCAGGCCGGCATCCGACTTTTCGCGAATCGTCATGTGCAGCGGCACTTCGCCGAGGAACGGCACGCCGAGGCGCTCCGCCTCCTGGCGCGCGCCGCCATGGCCGAAAATCTCGGAGCGCGCGCCGCAGTCCGGACAGAGGAAATAGCTCATGTTCTCGACCACGCCGAGCACCGGAACATTGACGCGCTTGAACATGGCGACGCCGCGCCGGGCGTCGACGAGCGCGAGGTCCTGCGGCGTGGACACGATGACCGCGCCCTTGAGCGGCACCTGCTGCGCCATCGTGAGCTGGGCATCGCCGGTGCCGGGCGGCATGTCCACGACCATCACGTCGAGCGTGCCCCACTCGACCTCGCGCAGCATCTGGGTGAGCGCCGAGATCACCATGGGGCCGCGCCAGATCATCGGGGTATCCTCGTCGATGAGGAAGCCGATCGACATGACGGTGAGGCCGTAGCGCGTGATCGGCTTGAGCCGCGTGCCGCCGAGCGTCTGCGGGCGCTCCTTGATGGCGAGCAGCTTCGGCAGCGACGGGCCGTAGATGTCGGCGTCGAGCACGCCGACCTTGAGCCCGAGCGCGGCGAGGCCGAGCGCGAGATTGACGGCGGTGGTGGACTTGCCTACGCCGCCCTTGCCCGACGCGACCGCGATGATCGCCTCGACGCCCGGCACGCCCTGCAC
>JBAUOM010000092.1:0-8282 GCA_049579765.1 Xanthobacteraceae bacterium | reverse complement strand
GATCAGCATGGTTCGTGACAGGAAGTTGCTGCGGGCATCAAAGGCCAGGCAAGGGTCGATGATAGGCGCGGGGGCAGCAAACCGGGCCACCGCGCCCCCCCGGGTCACCGGGTAATCCCCCTGGGGCCATCGGGTAACCTCTGGCGGGTGCCGGAGCAAGAGCGAAGTCCTCAGCGCTCCGGCGCCCTACCCTGTGCGTGCGACGCGACGCCTCCCCGCTCGCCACAAGCATCGGCTCATGGGCCGGCAGCTTCGCAGAGCCTCCGCGACCACCCCTCAACGCGTTTATTCAGCTTCCATTCATGTACGAACCGCCATGGTGGCGGCAGAACCAAAATGCGCGCTCCGCGAAGAGCGCGAAGGGGCTTAAAGCTGCTCGCCGCACGAGGGATTTCACGCGCTCGCCGACCCATCGCCTGGAGTCGCGGCCATCGATGGCTTGCGGCGCTGATGGCGTATTTGCCGGCGGGCTGTGTCCTGGCTGCGGGAAAACCTGGTGGCGCGGAAGATAGATAGACCGTTTTCAAGTCGCGATCGGGACGTGTGAAGCCTTGAGCGCGATGGATGTCGGGCGAAAAGCCAACTCTTGCTCCCAAACGCGGTTTCACACAGCCGGCGTCAACAGCGTCCAGAGTGGTGCCATGGCTCATAGGATCGAGTTTGACCGCTTGGCGGACGCGCTGCCGTCAGGCTACGCGGCAGCACCGCTGGGCCGCCTCGCACATGTCCGAAGCGCCGACAACCCCGTTGTCGCGTTCGAACGCTTCGAGCGAACGAACGATCGGACGCCGGTATTGTCCAGCCAAGACGGCACCCCTCGCTGGAAGGACGGAGAGCGGCTTCATCATCTCCTGGAGCAGGTCTGCCTGCGTTTCGGCGCGAACGACGCTGTCATCACCGACCAAGTCGTCCTCACCTATCGCGATCTCGACAATCGCGCCAACCAAGTCGCCCGGCACCTGATCGACCAGGGGATCGAAGCCGGCGATCGGGTCGGTCTTCTGTTCGACAAAACGGTCGAGACCTATATCGCATTGCTGGCCGTGATGAAGGTCAACGCGGCCTATGTTCCGCTGGACCCCGGTTTCCCGGCGGAGCGCGTCGGGTTCATTTTGGCGGACGCGAACGTCAAGGCGGTCGTGTCGATGTCCGCGTTCGGCGGGCTGCTCGGCACTTTCGACGTGCGCCAGGTCCTTCTCGACACCGCGAATGAGCCGATCGATGCAAAGCCGAGTACGCCCCTCGCCGACGGCGAGGTCGGGCCGCCGATCGATCGGACCTGTTACATCATCTATACTTCGGGGACGACCGGGAATCCCAAGGGCGTCGTCATCGAACATCCCAGCATCTGCAACTTCGTCCGGGTTGCGGCGGAGCGGTACGGCTTTGCGCCAGGTGATCGCGTCTATCAGGGCATGACGATCGCCTTCGACTTCTCCGTGGAGGAGATTTGGGTCCCGTTGATGGCAGGCGCGACCCTCGTCCCCGGAATCCCCGGAGTCACGCTGCTCGCGGACGAACTCGCCGATTTCCTGCGGGACCGAAGGGTCACGTGCCTGTGTTGCTGCCCGACTCTTTTGGCGACGATCGAGACGGAGTTGCCTCAACTCAGGATCCTGCTCGTCGGAGGCGAGGCCTGTCCGCACAACCTTGTGGTCCGATGGCATCGCGAGGGGCGAACCATCCTGAACTCCTACGGCCCGACCGAGGCCACCGTCACCGCGACATTGACGGAATTGACCCCGGACAAACCGGTCACGATCGGCCTGCCGCTGCCAACCTATTCGATTGTCATTCTGGATCCGGTCTCGGATCAGGTTGCGGCCGCCGGCGAGCTGGGAGAAATCGGGATCGCTGGAATCGGACTGGCCGCCGGCTACTTGAACCGCGATGAACTGACGCGGAGGAAGTTCGTTGCCGATTTCCTGGCAATCCCCGACAACCCGTCGAAGCTGATCTATCGGACCGGCGACCTCGGCCGCTTCAATGACGATGGAGAAATCGAGTACCACGGCCGGATCGATACGCAGGTCAAGATACGTGGCTACCGGATCGAGCTCGTCGAAATCGAATCCGTTTTGCAGGATTTGCCGGAGGTCGCGCAGGCGGTGGTGACGACCTATGAGTCCGAGCCGGGGCTGGTCGAACTCGTAGCCTATTATGCGCTCAAGCAGGACGCATCAATCCTGTCGCGCGGCGAGATCACCCAGGCGCTCCGAGGCCGGCTGCCAGCCTACATGGTTCCGGCCTACCTCGAAGAGCTGCCGTTCATTCCGATGACGATCAGCAACAAGGCTGATCACAGGCGGCTACCGAAGCCGAAGCGGCCGCGGCTTTCGGCCGGCACCAAGCTGGTCGCCGCCAAGACGGAAGGCGAGCATTTCCTCACACGTGCGCTGGCGGAGGTGCTGAAGGTCGATCATGTTTCCACGGAAGACCGTTTTTTTGACGACCTGGGGGCGAACTCTCTCCTCATGGCGCGCTTCTGTGCCCGCATTCGGCAGCATCCGGGCATGTCGAACGTGTCGATGCGGGATATCTATTTGAATCCGACCGTCGCCAAGCTTGCAGAGCACCTACGTCATGGTGCCGATGACGCGATTACGGTGGCGAAACCGGAACCGTTCCACGTTCCGACCGACCTCGCCTATTATGGATGCGGCGCTCTCCAGCTGCTGTTCTATGCCGCATGCACCCTGCTGGGTCTGTGGTTTTTCGACGCCGGCCTCGAATGGACCTATGCGGCGATCGGCAGCCCGCTGAAGGTCTACCTTCGCAGCGTGACGTTTGCCGTCGGGTCCTTTGCCGTGTTGACCGCCGTTCCCATCATCGCGAAGTGGGTCCTGATCGGAAGGTGGAAACCCGAGGCTATCCCGATCTGGAGCCTGCGCTACTTTCGATTCTGGGCGGTCAAAACACTCGTTCGCAGTGCGCCCGTGGTGGTCTTTTCAGGCAGCCCGATCTACAACCTCTATCTGCGGCTGCTGGGCGCGAGAATCGGATCGAACGTCGTCGTCGATTGTCGGTTTGTCCCGGTCTGCACCGACCTCATCGCCATCGGCGAGAACACGATTCTGCGCAAGGACTCCATCCTGCTGGGGTACAGGGCCCAAGCCAATTTTATTCATACCGGACCGATCGAAATCGGCAGCAACGCGTTCGTGGGCGAAGCCAGCGTGTTGGACATCCGTACGGCGATGGGCAACGACACCCAACTTGGACATGCTTCGTCGCTGCAGAGCGGCCAGCGCATTCCGGACGGGAAGCGTTATCACGGCTCTCCCGCGCAGGAGACGACGTCCAATTACTGCCCGATCGAGAGTAGGCCCTGCTCCGTGCTCCGGCGCGGACTCGTCGACGCAATCCAGCTCCTGGGATTGTTCGCAATCGTCATTCCAACCCCGATCCTGCTTCTGACCTATTGGGAGCATTATTCCGCCGAGGTCGCGGGAGGTGCTCTCGCCGCGATCGACGCCCTGACATCGGCCATGGTGCTGGTCTCCGTAGGCTCCTTCCTCGGCTCGCTGGCGGCGGGGTTGCTCGCGGTTTCCGTCGTCCCGCGAATCTGCCAGCTCTTCCTTGAGACCGACAAGACCTATTCCCTTTACGGCTTTCATTACCGGCTGCAAACGCTCATCTCGCAATTCAGCAATTCGCGCTTTCTCAATCTGCTGTTCGGCGATAGTTCCGCGATCGTCCACTACATGCGGCTTGTCGGCTGGAATCTGAATGAGGTGGAACAGACCGGCTCGAACTTCGGCACCAACCAGCAGCACGACAATCCGTTCCTCTGCGACATCGGGAGCGGAACGATGGTCTCCGACGGCTTGTCGATGATCAACATGTACCAGTCGAGCTCGTCATTCCGCCTCGCTAGGACCCGCATCGGCGATCACAACTACCTCGGGAACAACATCCACTATCCGCCGGATGGACGCACCGGTGCGAATTGCCTCCTCGGGACCAAGGTGATGATCCCGATCGACGGCCCGGTGCGCGAGAATGTCGGGCTACTCGGCTCCCCCTGTTTCGAGATTCCTCGCATCGTCGACCGGGACAAGACCCTGATTGGCGCCTTGAGTGCCGAAACCCGCGGGCAACGCCTGCGACAGAAGAACCTCTACAATCTCGTTACCGCCGCGCTGTTTCTGTTCGCCCAGTGGCTGCTCTTCTTCGCCACGCTGGTCGTCTGGCAACTGGCCCTGCTGCACTATCCGCGTTACGGCGTTTTCGCGCTGTTCGCCGCCGCAGCCGTGATGTCGGGCGGTGCAATTCTGTTCTTCGCGTTCCTCGAACGAGCGACTCTCGGCTTCAGGCGACTCAAGCCGAAGATGGTCACGATCTACGACCCGTATTTCTGGTTTCACGAGCGTCATTGGAAACTCTCGGACTCGCCGGTCGTGCGTCTCTTCGTCGGCACGCCGCTCAAGAACCTGATCTCGCGCCTCGCGGGCGTGAAGATCGGCCGAAAAGTCTATGACGGCGGAAGCATCATGACCGACCGCACGCTGGTCGAGATCGGCGACTACGCCAATCTGAACGAGGCCAGCGTCCTGCAGGCGCACTCGCTCGAGGAAGGCGTGTTCAAGTCCGACCACGTGCGGATCGGCAAGGGCTGCTCCCTCGGCCCCGCTGCATTCGTTCACTACGGCGTGACAATGGGCGATCATTCCGTGCTGGACGCCGATTCCTTTCTCATGAAAGGCGAAGTCCTCGACCCGCATACCGTCTGGTGCGGCAACCCGGCCAAGCTGCACCGCCGCAATGTGGCGTCTGACCGGTTTGTTACGAGCCCGCCATCACAGGAGATGACGGACCAGTTCGTTCCGAGGGTGGCGGCGGAATAACGCAGCGATCGATGCGGGGTCGCCGTACTTACGAGAAGCTGATCGGCTTCTAGATCGCATCGGCTCAATCGTCAGCTGGCATGGTCTTTTGCCAGTTGATCCGCCCGATTGGCTCTTTGCAGGGTCTGCGCAAATCGATTGGAAAACGACATGGCCCGCTTTTCGAAGGTGTGCCAGGTGCCATAGCCCAGCGCCGCCGTGGTCACGAAGGCGGCGAGCATGGACAGCCAGAACGGCTCGATCAGCAGCAGCGAAAATTGCTGCACCGGCCACGCAAAAACGTACATTCCGTAGGACGCGTCGCCTCCCTTGGAGAACCATGCCATGGCCTTGGAGCTGCCGAGACCTATTGTTGCCGCGGCAACCGCGAGCGTCTGAAAGATCGTATCGATCGGTACCAGATTGCGAATGAGAGCAATCCCTATCAGCCCCGTGGCTCCAACCGCGAGGGCGTGCCTTCCGATATACGGCCAGAAGACGGCGAGCACGGCGCCGGACAAGAAGAAGGTGCTCAGCCTGAGGAAGTCGAGGTCGTTCAGGGGGCCGATCTCGAACTCACCGAGAATCGGTGCTGCACTCCAAGCGATGCCGAGGACGAGAGCGCCTACAACGATGCCCGTGCCGCTCCGTCGACCGCCGAGAACAAACATCACTGCAAGCACCGCATAGAGCCAAAGCTCGTAGGGCAGGCTCCAGAGCGGCTCGTTGACCGTCGGTCGCACCGTATCTACGAATGCGCCGGGAATGACCTGTTTTAACCCCACCGCAAACATCAGGAGATTGTTGGCTACATATTCGGCGTGCGGCCCGAGATGGGAATAGTTGCGGTACCAGAAAAAGGTGGCGGCTGAGGTCGCAATGAGCACGAAGGCCAGATTGGGAAATATTCTTAGGAATCTGGCAGACACGAACCGCGCCCAGCTCGTAGATTTCTGCAGCGACCGGTAGATCAGGAAACCGCTGAGGCAAAAGAAAACTTCGACCGCGAGCTCTCCAAAGTCCTCGCCGTAGCTCGGCACCAGCGGTTCCGGAAATCCCGCCAAGTCGAAATGATGGCTGAACAGAACGGCGGAGGCGGCGCAGAAACGGACGAAGTCGTAGCTGTTCTCTGCGCGCGAACCGTGCACTTCGGTCCGACCGTTGCTGAGGTCACCCATTGGCGTCCGCGAACCCCCGAGCATGTACTTACACATCGTGTGGTCGCAGTGTAGAGCACGCAGCCCATGGCTCAAACGTGTTTATGGAATGGCGACGGAGAACGAAGCCCGGTTCGCCCGGGAATCCAGCGAACAGCTGGTGTCGATCTGCATCAGGTCTGGGCGCTGGCTTCGCTCTGCACGTAACGGGGAAAGACCGGACTGGGCCCCGGCAGCGCCGAGCCGGGGGCGATCCTGCGCGCTGCGCCCAGCGCGTGGAACTGCCGTTCGCCGCTCGGGATGGCGAGCAGATCGAGCAGCTTCGCCGCTGAACCGGGCATGAAGGGCTGTGCGAGGATCGCCACCTGCCTGATCACCTCCGCGGTGACATAGAGCACGGTGCCTTGACGCGTCGGATCGGTCTTGGCGAGCGCCCAGGGTGCCTCACCGGCGAAGTAGCGGTTGGCCTCGGCGACCACCGCCCAGACCGTGCCCAGCACCTGGTGCAGCTGTTGCGTCTTCATCGCGTCGCGCGCCTTCTCGAGCATGCCGTCGGCCAGAGCCAGCATCGCCTGGTCGGCCTCGGCGAGAGCGCCGGGTTTCGGCAATACGCCGCCGAGCTGGCGCGCGACCATCGACAGCGAGCGTTGCGCCAGGTTACCGAGATCATTGGCGAGATCGGCGTTGATGCGGTTGATGATCGCCTCCACGCTGTAATTGCCGTCCTGCCCGAAGGGCACCTCGCGCAAGAAAAAATAGCGCAGCTGGTCGACACCGAACGCATCGACCAGGGCGAACGGGTCGACGACGTTGCCAACCGACTTCGACATCTTCTCACCGCGGTTGAACAGGAATCCGTGCGAGAAGATGCGGCGTGGGACCTCGAGGCCGGCCGACATCAGGAAGGCGGGCCAGTACACCGCATGGAAGCGCACGATGTCCTTGCCGATCACGTGCAGGTCGGCCGGCCAGTAACGGCGGAATCGCGGGCTGTCCGTGTCCGGATAGCCAAGCGCGGTGATGTAGTTGGTCAGCGCGTCGACCCATACATACATCACATGCTTGGCATTGCCCGGCACCTTGACGCCCCAATCGAAGGTGGTGCGCGAGACCGAGAGGTTCTGCAGGCCGCCTTTGACGAAACTCACGACTTCGTTGAGCCGTTCCTTCGGCAGCACGAAGTCGGGGTGTTTTTCGTAGAGCTCGAGCAGCTTGTGCTGGTAGCACGAGAGGCGGAAGAAGTAGCTCTCCTCCTCGACCCACTCGACCGGCGTGCCTTGTGGACCGATACGTACGCCTTTCTCGTCGAGCCTCGTCTCGTCTTCGTCGTAGTAGGCCTCGTCGCGCACCGAGTACCAGCCGGAATATTTGTCGAGATAGATGTCGCCGGCTGCCTCCATGCGCCGCCAGATGTCTGCGGACGCCCGATGGTGACGCTCCTCGGTGGTGCGGATGAATTCATCGTTCGAACAGTCGAGGCGCTCCACCATGGCCTTGAAGCGCGGCACGTTGCGCTCGACGAGTTGTCGCGGCGCGAGCTGTTCCTTCGTCGCGGTCTGCAGCATTTTGATGCCGTGCTCGTCGGTGCCGGTGAGGAAGAACACGTCGTAGCCGTCAAGCCGCATGAAGCGGGCGATTGCATCGGTTGCGATCGCCTCATAGGCATGGCCGATATGCGGCGGCCCATTGGGATAGGCGATGGCCGTGGTGAGATAGTAGCGGGGTTTGTCAGCCATCGGTCGGTTCCGCGCGCGGTCCTTGCCTCAACACCAAGTCGTTCCAGCGGAGCGCGAGGCGCCAACGGCGCAATCCATGCTCACCGCCCGTGCTCATGGATGGCGGACGCGCCGCGGCCCCCGGGAATGACTGAAAGGCCGAGACCAGACCGGCCCGACAAGACCCGGGCATAGGTATCAACCGCGCGATGCCTCGGCAAGCCAGCCGAAGACATTGAAAACCAAGGGTTTGCGTTCGAGATTGAAGGTGTCGACGTCGCGTGCGGCGCCATTGATCCTGTCCCAGGCCTCGGCCATGCGCGCGAGCCGTGCCGGGTCGCTCTCGCTCGTCGTCAAACGGTCGGACAGCCACCCGTTCACGGTGTCGACGAAGGCCGCAAGCGTTCCCGGATCGGTGCCGTAGAGGCTTTCGCCCAGCGTATGCAGCGCACGCGGATCGATGGCGGGTAGGCGCTCGAGCAGTGCCACCACGCGATTGCGCAGATCGAGGGCGTCGCCGTCGAGTAGCGCCAGGGCCCGGCGTACGCTGCCCTCCGCAGCCTCGGCGGCTGCCGCGACGCGGG